>NZ_AP031603.1:0-11740 GCF_041154765.1 Moraxella sp. K23 | reverse complement strand
AAATTTTTTCAGTCATAACTAACATTCCAATGAAATAAAATTCAAATTCTAAGATGATAATTTTTTGATGTTTTGCTTTGGTCTTGGCTTTGGTTTTTTGCTTTTGGGGTTTGGGGCTTGTCCCAATACCTTGAGCGATAGCGAAAGGTCTTAGGGGGTTAAGGGGGATTTTCCCCCCTTACAAGGTCATATTAGGGTATCTCGCAGAGTGCCCTATATGTGTCCTTGCCCTTTATCTCTTTTCTTTTGATTTTATCACGGTTTTTGCTTTTGGTTGTTGCAACTCAAAGAGATTTTTTGAAAGAAGTCTTTATTATTGTAAATATTGTCATATTTTCTTATTGTCAGACGCTTCAAAGCCTTGATACTACTGGTTTCCAGCTCCTATAAGTGTAGGACTCTACCACTTCAAATGTAGAACTCTACCACTTCAAATGTAGAACTCTACCACTTCAAATGTAGAACTCTACCACTTCAAGTGTAATTCTACATATAAAGAGATTTACACATTTAAAAGCTAGTGTTATTATGAAAAAAATTATATTACAAGGCAAAATAATGAGTATTTTGGACAAACAAATAACCCATGATGTCAAAATTTTAAAACATAATACTTTGATTGAAGCCGAATATGACTTATCACCAGTACCAAACAATCTGATGACTTTGGCAATAACTAAGGCTAGAGATAGTGATTTGCCAACTAAGTTTTGGAATGGTGAAGTAATAATATCTGCCGATGAATATGCGAAAATTCATAATATTGACATTAGAACAGCATACAAAGATTTAAAAAGGGCAGTTCTTGAATTAGAAAAAGTTACCTTACGTTGTGACGCTTTTTATGACTTGAACAGAACCGCTTCTATGCTTCCAGAACAATTAGCGGACGTGGCTATGAATTCTGATAGGTATTATTCCAATGTCATCATAGGCTCTAAACCAAAACACGGTAATTTTATGAAAATGAAATTACATATTCAGTTAGTTAATAGAGTCGGCTATAGTGAAGAAGGCTCTTTTATTTATTTCCAATTTAGTGATGATGTCTTGCATTTAATCGAAACTGGCAATCTTGATTACACCATGTATGATTATAAAAATACTGTTGATTTAACCACTACACCCACAAAAAGGCTTTATGAATTAGCTTGTAAGTGGGTGAAGATTGGAAATTGCAAAAAATCTGTTGATGATTGGCGACACTTTTTTGGGTTAGATGATAAGTATGAAAAGATAGCAGAATTTAAAAGATGGGTTTTAATTCCTGCAATAAAGCAGATAAATGCACAAGGGGAATTTGAGTTATCCATAGAACAACAAAAATTAGGCAAAGTAATTACCCACTTAATTTTAAAGATTAAAGATAAAAGACAAAAACCTGCAATTAACGCTTCAGTTGTTCAACGTGACCCAAACGTCATAGATATGTTTGAAGGGTTGAGTGATAAAGAAAATCAAATAGTAAAAGCAACCGCCGACAAATACATAGCTGAAAAAGGTATTACTGACCTAGGACACAAGCAAAATATTTATAAAAAGGCTAAAGAAGGGCGTTGGGGACTTGCTGATTTGGATAAGCAAACGGCTGAATTACAGGCTCAAAATATTAAAATTACCGAACAAATTCAAGCCGAAAAACAGGCTCAACAAAGACAAGAACAAGAAAAGGCTGAACAGGAAAGGGCGAATAAAGAATTTATTGAATATTTTGAAAGTCTGCCATTCTCACAACAAGCCGAAATTCTGACTGAAGTTAAAGGCAAAGTCGAAAAACTGCCAATTATAGGACAGAATTTTATTGAGAATATGGCTACTTCCTACAAAGATGTCATGTATCGCTCATATTTTAAAAAGGTTATGGGCTTGATTTAAACATTACAACCGCCATGCTTGGCGGTTGTTTTTTATTAAATTTTGTTTAGTTTTTCAGAATGATAGCGTTGGGCTTCTATCATTTCATCAATACTAATATCTGCTCGAATGTTTTTCACCCACATAAAAAAGTCGTGTATTTCATCATCTGATAGCTTCCACCAGTTGCGAGAATTTGGCAAGTTATCAAAGTCAAATTCTTGGGCGGTTTTTCGCCATTGTTCTGCTTTAGATGGATTTACTTTATCCCAATATGCCAAAAGTTTAGGCGTATCAAGTTTTAGCCCCATTGCTTTATTTTTCGCTTCTTTGGCGTACCATTCCCAATCGTTACCGTAACGGTTACGGTTGGGTTGTTGGCTGTTTTCTGCTTCCTTCATCATGTGACAACTCCTTGTGATAGTTAAAAATTGATGTTTATTTATATTTTTGAGCTTGTTTTATCCGCTTGATGGTCGATAGACTGACCCCTAATTGTTTGGCGATTTTTGGTAAAGACAGCTCACCCTTTTTTATCAGCTCGATTGCTTGGCTATCATCTTCTAGGGCTTTTGGTCTGCCTACCATGCCAAGCTCGACAGCGATTTTATGACCTTCTCGACAGGCTTCAAGCCTTCTTTGTTCGGCTTCCTTGCTTCTAGGTGTATATCTGCGTTTGTTGGTATTGTTGGGGGTCGCTATGGCTTCCGTTTTGGCTTCTTTGGCTGGTGTGAGCTGGTCGCCTTCTTCCTGCTCGTTTTCTTCTACAAGGTCGCTTATTTCTTGGTTGTCTGTGGGTAGTGGTTTATCAAAAGAATATCGGCTCAAAAACTTAATAAGTGGCTCAATATACGCACCATATAAGCCCCTTTTAGCCCTTGTAATGGCAACATAAAGCAATCTCGCTTCAGGGTCGCCATTGATTTTAACCCTTTGTAGCATATCTTCTGAAAAGCTACGCCCTTCAAAATCATCTGCCAATAGTACGTTATCCCATTCCCTGCCCTTTGCCTTGTGAACGGTAGTTATAACAACGTCATGGCGTTGTTCGTTGTTTCTAAAGGCTTCTATGGTGCGTGCTAGGTATTGATAGCCATATTTCATGTAAAGGCGAAATACGCCACTGATATTTTGGTCATTGGGAAATTGTTCGCAATAGTCTTTCAGCTCGATAAAGTCGTTAAAATTGGCTAATATTTCGTGATATCGCCCTGCTTGGGGGTTTTCTTCAAAGTCATTGATGGCTTTGAGAAGGTCTAACATTTCTTGGGGGCTTCCGCTAAGTTCTAGGTATAGTTTGCGGTTTGGGTGGCGTTGGTTGTAGTCTAGGGCTATCCCTATTGCCCCTGCATTGGTACGGCATAAAATAGCGTTGATGTCGCTAGGATAACAGTTTTGAGTATCTACAAAACCCTGCTGACCTGCCCCTATTAAGGGTTTTTCAGCTCTAAGGTAGCGTAACAAGCCATTGGCAACAGTGGCGATAGCTTGCCCAAAGCGAAAGGATTGGGTTAAGTAGGTTTCTACGCCTTCAAATTGTGCCATTGCGTCCACTGCCCCCCGCCATTCATAAATTTGTTGGAAGGGGTCGCCCACAAAGATAATGCGGTTTGTTTGTTGTTTGAGTATGCCTAACATTAGCTTGTCGGTGTCTTGGCTTTCATCAAACAAAATAAAATCATAGTTAATTTTGGGATTGGATAGGGCATAGATTTTTAGGTAAACATCATGCGTTATCTTAAAATTGCCGTTGGGCTGTTGGAAGTCATACCATAAGTTATTTAGAAGGGGCATAAATTCTTTGACTAGGTGTTGCTTATGCTCGTCACATACTTTCATGTTAAGTGAGCTGTCTATCGCATAGTCTAAGTGCCATTCTTCAGGGGCTTCGCTGTCACTTCTAAGAAAGATTTCAATAGCCCTTCTTATAATTTTGAACCGCTTTCCTGCGTCCACTTGTTCAACATGGTTGGTCGTGCCATTGGGTCGGTGCTTGGTGGTATCGCCTGTTACGTTGGTCGTGCCATAGTACCTTGACCAGCTTGTAAAGTTATTGGCATAAAGCCCCTGTCCTTGTGATAGTTTGGCGGTGATACGTCTATCAACATTACCAAAGGCTAGGCTGTGAAATGTCCTAGCGGTGGTATTGCGTGGCATTTTTCGCCCTGCTTCTTCTGCAATGGCTTTGTTAAAGGCAAGGTAAACGCCCTTTAGCCCATATTGCCCTAATCTATTGGCTATCAAGGCGATTGTTGAAGTCTTTCCTGCCCCTGCGTAGGCAAGCATTTTAAGCCTAGTATTTTGGGGTTGAGCTGATAATTCAATGGCTTTTAATTGTTCATTTGTTGGGCTAAAAGTCATGTTTATATGCCTAATTTATATTTTTGAGCCTATTATAACATTGATTTTTATAACTAAGGTCGAATTTTTAAGGTAAGGTGTGCTTTTGCCTTGCCTTAAAAAATTGACCCCAAAAAGGCGTTAGCGTTGCATAACCTTACCTGTTGCTTTGTCTATTTGAGTTTGAATTTCTCGGATATTGTTTTGAGTAAAGAGTTCTGTTTGGCGTTGGTGTTCGCCAGTTCCCTGTTCTCGTTGTTTAATCTCTCGTTCTGTTCTATCAAATTGCGATTGACCGCAGTCAATCGCCTTATTAGCTCGCTCTGCTTCGTGGTTGTCGCCTGTAACTCGTTTAACTGTTTCTCTAAGTCTGTCACCAAACTGCTGAAGGCGTTCATAAAGTCGTTTTGCATGGTCGATTATTCCAGTTTTAGGGTGGGTTTGCCGTTGCTTTCTAACTTCCCTGCTTCTGATTTCTTGGGGTTCTTGGCTGTTATCCAAATTGATTTGTCTTTGTTTTGCGTAATCGTCACTTTGGCGAAGGCTTGGGCTTGTAGGGAAGTCATCTCGATGTTCTGCTGTATCTCTGCTATTTCTTCGTGTTGGTTGCGTATAGTCTTGGCTAAATAAAGGCTGGCTATCCCTAGTCCTAGTATTATCGCCAGTAGAAAGCCCATTCCGCCCCCTATCATCATTTTGTAGTTCGTGGCTTTTTTCAAGTCGTTGCGGTGGCTCTCGATTAGCTGAAGGTGTTCGTTTAAAATTTTCTCGGTTTGTTGCCTGTTTTTGTCCAATAGCTCGTTGTAGCTTTTCAAATGCTGTTGCATAACGCTCTGCATTTGCTCGCTCATAATCTTGCTTTGCTTCTCGGTGTTCTGTTCCAAGTTCTTGACTAAATTCTCGATTTTCATAGATAAAACCTTCTAAGCGGATATTTCGCTTACCGTCTGGATTTTTGATACTGATTGATTTATCTGTTTGGCGTGTAATTTCAATCCCTGCACCTTCTAGGGCTTCGATAACGCCTTTGCGGTCTGTGATATTACCCTGCTCGATTTGGTGGGCTATGGCTTCGCCTATACGCTGTTTAATGCCCTGTACATCTTTGGGTAGGTTATGGCGGTCAATTTTGATTGCTTGAGCCTTTTGGGGGTCGTTGGGGTCGCTCAAGCCGTATTTGTGGTTAGTGACCTGTTTCCAGTTCTCAACTAAAGGGCGGTCTATCTTGTCATAGTAAGGCTGTAGCCGTTTGCCTGTGTGTAGTTCTTGGTTGACTATGACAAAGTTAAGCTCTAATCGCCCTTTGTCACGGTGTTCTATCCAAGTCATGTTGTATTGGTCGGCTTCCAGTCCTGCCAGTAGTGACTTTTCAAAGTCTGCCATGATGTCTTTTTTGGTTTTGTCGTCTAGGTCTTGCTCTTCAAACGATAGTACGCCTACGGTGTATCGGTTTTTGAATTGGTGAAGGTTGTCCGCTAGGCGTTCTGTTAGGTCAGGGTCGCCTTGTAAGATTTTAGCCTGTTCTCTATCCCTATCTTTACCTAAAAGATAGTTCATTGTGGCTCTAGCACTGCCATTGCCTTTGTTTTTTAGGAATTTAACTATCATAGCGTTTTAGTAGTTCGTTTAGTTGTTCTCGAATAATTGCCAGTTCTGCAAAAACTTTGATTTTTTCGATGTCTTTGTCTAGGGTGTTGGCTTGGTAGGCAATTTGATTTAGATTACCGCCTATTTTTCCTAAGTGTCGAAGTAGTTCGGGGTCAACTGCTTTGTATTTGCGTTTGGGGTCTTTTTCGTCCAAACAGGTTTTTCTTATCCATGTTGCTAATTGTCCGCCAGTCATTTTTTTTAATAACTGGTCGTGTTCTTCATCAGTCAATCTAACTTTGATTTCTTTTGTCCGATAAATTTTTTCAGTCATAACTAACATTCCAATGAAATAAAATTCAAATTCTAAGATGATAATTTTTTGATGTTTTGCTTTGGTCTTGGCTTTGGTTTTTTGCTTTTGGGGTTTGGGGCTTGTCCCAATACCTTGAGCGATAGCGAAAGGTCTTAGGGGGTTAAGGGGGATTTTCCCCCCTTACAAGGTCATATTAGGGTATCTCGCAGAGTGCCCTATATGTGTCCTTGCCCTTTATCTCTTTTCTTTTGATTTTATCACGGTTTTTGCTTTTGGTTGTTGCAACTCAAAGAGATTTTTTGAAAGAAGTCTTTATTATTGTAAATATTGTCATATTTTCTTATTGTCAGACGCTTCAAAGCCTTGATACTACTGGTTTCCAGCTCCTATAAGTGTAGGACTCTACCACTTCAAATGTAGAACTCTACCACTTCAAATGTAGAACTCTACCACTTCAAATGTAGAACTCTACCACTTCAAGTGTAATTCTACATATAAAGAGATTTACACATTTAAAAGCTAGTGTTATTATGAAAAAAATTATATTACAAGGCAAAATAATGAGTATTTTGGACAAACAAATAACCCATGATGTCAAAATTTTAAAACATAATACTTTGATTGAAGCCGAATATGACTTATCACCAGTACCAAACAATCTGATGACTTTGGCAATAACTAAGGCTAGAGATAGTGATTTGCCAACTAAGTTTTGGAATGGTGAAGTAATAATATCTGCCGATGAATATGCGAAAATTCATAATATTGACATTAGAACAGCATACAAAGATTTAAAAAGGGCAGTTCTTGAATTAGAAAAAGTTACCTTACGTTGTGACGCTTTTTATGACTTGAACAGAACCGCTTCTATGCTTCCAGAACAATTAGCGGACGTGGCTATGAATTCTGATAGGTATTATTCCAATGTCATCATAGGCTCTAAACCAAAACACGGTAATTTTATGAAAATGAAATTACATATTCAGTTAGTTAATAGAGTCGGCTATAGTGAAGAAGGCTCTTTTATTTATTTCCAATTTAGTGATGATGTCTTGCATTTAATCGAAACTGGCAATCTTGATTACACCATGTATGATTATAAAAATACTGTTGATTTAACCACTACACCCACAAAAAGGCTTTATGAATTAGCTTGTAAGTGGGTGAAGATTGGAAATTGCAAAAAATCTGTTGATGATTGGCGACACTTTTTTGGGTTAGATGATAAGTATGAAAAGATAGCAGAATTTAAAAGATGGGTTTTAATTCCTGCAATAAAGCAGATAAATGCACAAGGGGAATTTGAGTTATCCATAGAACAACAAAAATTAGGCAAAGTAATTACCCACTTAATTTTAAAGATTAAAGATAAAAGACAAAAACCTGCAATTAACGCTTCAGTTGTTCAACGTGACCCAAACGTCATAGATATGTTTGAAGGGTTGAGTGATAAAGAAAATCAAATAGTAAAAGCAACCGCCGACAAATACATAGCTGAAAAAGGTATTACTGACCTAGGACACAAGCAAAATATTTATAAAAAGGCTAAAGAAGGGCGTTGGGGACTTGCTGATTTGGATAAGCAAACGGCTGAATTACAGGCTCAAAATATTAAAATTACCGAACAAATTCAAGCCGAAAAACAGGCTCAACAAAGACAAGAACAAGAAAAGGCTGAACAGGAAAGGGCGAATAAAGAATTTATTGAATATTTTGAAAGTCTGCCATTCTCACAACAAGCCGAAATTCTGACTGAAGTTAAAGGCAAAGTCGAAAAACTGCCAATTATAGGACAGAATTTTATTGAGAATATGGCTACTTCCTACAAAGATGTCATGTATCGCTCATATTTTAAAAAGGTTATGGGCTTGATTTAAACATTACAACCGCCATGCTTGGCGGTTGTTTTTTATTAAATTTTGTTTAGTTTTTCAGAATGATAGCGTTGGGCTTCTATCATTTCATCAATACTAATATCTGCTCGAATGTTTTTCACCCACATAAAAAAGTCGTGTATTTCATCATCTGATAGCTTCCACCAGTTGCGAGAATTTGGCAAGTTATCAAAGTCAAATTCTTGGGCGGTTTTTCGCCATTGTTCTGCTTTAGATGGATTTACTTTATCCCAATATGCCAAAAGTTTAGGCGTATCAAGTTTTAGCCCCATTGCTTTATTTTTCGCTTCTTTGGCGTACCATTCCCAATCGTTACCGTAACGGTTACGGTTGGGTTGTTGGCTGTTTTCTGCTTCCTTCATCATGTGACAACTCCTTGTGATAGTTAAAAATTGATGTTTATTTATATTTTTGAGCTTGTTTTATCCGCTTGATGGTCGATAGACTGACCCCTAATTGTTTGGCGATTTTTGGTAAAGACAGCTCACCCTTTTTTATCAGCTCGATTGCTTGGCTATCATCTTCTAGGGCTTTTGGTCTGCCTACCATGCCAAGCTCGACAGCGATTTTATGACCTTCTCGACAGGCTTCAAGCCTTCTTTGTTCGGCTTCCTTGCTTCTAGGTGTATATCTGCGTTTGTTGGTATTGTTGGGGGTCGCTATGGCTTCCGTTTTGGCTTCTTTGGCTGGTGTGAGCTGGTCGCCTTCTTCCTGCTCGTTTTCTTCTACAAGGTCGCTTATTTCTTGGTTGTCTGTGGGTAGTGGTTTATCAAAAGAATATCGGCTCAAAAACTTAATAAGTGGCTCAATATACGCACCATATAAGCCCCTTTTAGCCCTTGTAATGGCAACATAAAGCAATCTCGCTTCAGGGTCGCCATTGATTTTAACCCTTTGTAGCATATCTTCTGAAAAGCTACGCCCTTCAAAATCATCTGCCAATAGTACGTTATCCCATTCCCTGCCCTTTGCCTTGTGAACGGTAGTTATAACAACGTCATGGCGTTGTTCGTTGTTTCTAAAGGCTTCTATGGTGCGTGCTAGGTATTGATAGCCATATTTCATGTAAAGGCGAAATACGCCACTGATATTTTGGTCATTGGGAAATTGTTCGCAATAGTCTTTCAGCTCGATAAAGTCGTTAAAATTGGCTAATATTTCGTGATATCGCCCTGCTTGGGGGTTTTCTTCAAAGTCATTGATGGCTTTGAGAAGGTCTAACATTTCTTGGGGGCTTCCGCTAAGTTCTAGGTATAGTTTGCGGTTTGGGTGGCGTTGGTTGTAGTCTAGGGCTATCCCTATTGCCCCTGCATTGGTACGGCATAAAATAGCGTTGATGTCGCTAGGATAACAGTTTTGAGTATCTACAAAACCCTGCTGACCTGCCCCTATTAAGGGTTTTTCAGCTCTAAGGTAGCGTAACAAGCCATTGGCAACAGTGGCGATAGCTTGCCCAAAGCGAAAGGATTGGGTTAAGTAGGTTTCTACGCCTTCAAATTGTGCCATTGCGTCCACTGCCCCCCGCCATTCATAAATTTGTTGGAAGGGGTCGCCCACAAAGATAATGCGGTTTGTTTGTTGTTTGAGTATGCCTAACATTAGCTTGTCGGTGTCTTGGCTTTCATCAAACAAAATAAAATCATAGTTAATTTTGGGATTGGATAGGGCATAGATTTTTAGGTAAACATCATGCGTTATCTTAAAATTGCCGTTGGGCTGTTGGAAGTCATACCATAAGTTATTTAGAAGGGGCATAAATTCTTTGACTAGGTGTTGCTTATGCTCGTCACATACTTTCATGTTAAGTGAGCTGTCTATCGCATAGTCTAAGTGCCATTCTTCAGGGGCTTCGCTGTCACTTCTAAGAAAGATTTCAATAGCCCTTCTTATAATTTTGAACCGCTTTCCTGCGTCCACTTGTTCAACATGGTTGGTCGTGCCATTGGGTCGGTGCTTGGTGGTATCGCCTGTTACGTTGGTCGTGCCATAGTACCTTGACCAGCTTGTAAAGTTATTGGCATAAAGCCCCTGTCCTTGTGATAGTTTGGCGGTGATACGTCTATCAACATTACCAAAGGCTAGGCTGTGAAATGTCCTAGCGGTGGTATTGCGTGGCATTTTTCGCCCTGCTTCTTCTGCAATGGCTTTGTTAAAGGCAAGGTAAACGCCCTTTAGCCCATATTGCCCTAATCTATTGGCTATCAAGGCGATTGTTGAAGTCTTTCCTGCCCCTGCGTAGGCAAGCATTTTAAGCCTAGTATTTTGGGGTTGAGCTGATAATTCAATGGCTTTTAATTGTTCATTTGTTGGGCTAAAAGTCATGTTTATATGCCTAATTTATATTTTTGAGCCTATTATAACATTGATTTTTATAACTAAGGTCGAATTTTTAAGGTAAGGTGTGCTTTTGCCTTGCCTTAAAAAATTGACCCCAAAAAGGCGTTAGCGTTGCATAACCTTACCTGTTGCTTTGTCTATTTGAGTTTGAATTTCTCGGATATTGTTTTGAGTAAAGAGTTCTGTTTGGCGTTGGTGTTCGCCAGTTCCCTGTTCTCGTTGTTTAATCTCTCGTTCTGTTCTATCAAATTGCGATTGACCGCAGTCAATCGCCTTATTAGCTCGCTCTGCTTCGTGGTTGTCGCCTGTAACTCGTTTAACTGTTTCTCTAAGTCTGTCACCAAACTGCTGAAGGCGTTCATAAAGTCGTTTTGCATGGTCGATTATTCCAGTTTTAGGGTGGGTTTGCCGTTGCTTTCTAACTTCCCTGCTTCTGATTTCTTGGGGTTCTTGGCTGTTATCCAAATTGATTTGTCTTTGTTTTGCGTAATCGTCACTTTGGCGAAGGCTTGGGCTTGTAGGGAAGTCATCTCGATGTTCTGCTGTATCTCTGCTATTTCTTCGTGTTGGTTGCGTATAGTCTTGGCTAAATAAAGGCTGGCTATCCCTAGTCCTAGTATTATCGCCAGTAGAAAGCCCATTCCGCCCCCTATCATCATTTTGTAGTTCGTGGCTTTTTTCAAGTCGTTGCGGTGGCTCTCGATTAGCTGAAGGTGTTCGTTTAAAATTTTCTCGGTTTGTTGCCTGTTTTTGTCCAATAGCTCGTTGTAGCTTTTCAAATGCTGTTGCATAACGCTCTGCATTTGCTCGCTCATAATCTTGCTTTGCTTCTCGGTGTTCTGTTCCAAGTTCTTGACTAAATTCTCGATTTTCATAGATAAAACCTTCTAAGCGGATATTTCGCTTACCGTCTGGATTTTTGATACTGATTGATTTATCTGTTTGGCGTGTAATTTCAATCCCTGCACCTTCTAGGGCTTCGATAACGCCTTTGCGGTCTGTGATATTACCCTGCTCGATTTGGTGGGCTATGGCTTCGCCTATACGCTGTTTAATGCCCTGTACATCTTTGGGTAGGTTATGGCGGTCAATTTTGATTGCTTGAGCCTTTTGGGGGTCGTTGGGGTCGCTCAAGCCGTATTTGTGGTTAGTGACCTGTTTCCAGTTCTCAACTAAAGGGCGGTCTATCTTGTCATAGTAAGGCTGTAGCCGTTTGCCTGTGTGTAGTTCTTGGTTGACTATGACAAAGTTAAGCTCTAATCGCCCTTTGTCACGGTGTTCTATCCAAGTCATGTTGTATTGGTCGGCTTCCAGTCCTGCCAGTAGTGACTTTTCAAAGTCTGCCATGATGTCTTTTTTGGTTTTGTCGTCTAGGTCTTGCTCTTCAAACGATAGTACGCCTACGGTGTAT
>NZ_AP031602.1:0-12151 GCF_041154765.1 Moraxella sp. K23 | reverse complement strand
TCCAATTTGAACCAGTTTTATGCGTCCGCTCATTATTTTCAAAATTCCAAAAGTAGAAAGTTTTTTCTAATACCGAAGTTGCTGAATTGGCTAATACTCGGTAAACATTCCCATCATCAATATTATATTTTTTGGCAAAATCTACCGCTCGGATTACAAATTTTCGTCTGTTTTTGGTGGGAAAGTTTTCAACGTCTTCACGCACCATAGGCGATAAAAACATAATCAAGCGTCTTTCGTTTAGGTCTAAATCGCTGATAGCGTTCAATAAGCGATTTTGCAAAACAAACCATTTATCGCCATAAATCAGTTTGTTTTGTAGTTCTAAGGCATTGTCTTCATTTTCCTGCTCTGCTATGACGTTTCTTTTGTCATATTGCTTCTTTGCTTCGCTAGGGTGGTAAGTAGTGATTATTTCATCAAGCGGTAAGCCATATTTAGCAAGTATCGCTCTTTTCATATCAACATTACCGCCAAAAGTGCTATCAATCATTTCCATTGATTTTTGCATTTTCTCAAGCGTTTCAAAATCAAGATTTTCAAACATTGTTGTGCCTTATAGTTGAAATTTATACTTTATTATAAGCGGAAAAATATTAATTGTCATTCCGCTTATACAGTAAAAAGTTCCGCATATTGCCGTAAAAAGTTCCGCATATTGCCGTAAAAAGTTCCGCATATTGCCGTAAAAAGTTCCGCATATCATTTTTTTTTATATCATTCCAAGCTAGTCATATCAAGGATTTCAGCGATTTAAAAAAAAAGGACAAAATATATAAAAATATATAAAAATAATAAAAAAGAAAAATTTTTTTTTGTTTTTTAAATTTTATTTTTAGTAAAGAAAAACCATCGACTGCTGTTGAGCTTTATTTAATTTTTATTTGTTTAAAATAAAACGTGATTTTTGTTTTATGAATTTTAAGTATTTTCTATTTTGCGATTTTAAGGGGTTTTAAGGCGTTCTAGTTCTTTTAGTACGTTTGGTATAGCCTAGCCCTCTAAAGTGGCTGTAATAGCTTCCTATGCGTTGGTATTTCATCATTGGTATTTATTCCATAGAATTTTAAAAATTTCCTGCCAATTTACTACAAAAATAGAATATTATTCTATTTTTGTAGTAAATTGGCTTTATCTTAACGCCTGTATAAACGTCCTATGATTAGCTTTGCTGGGATTTCATCTAAAATAATTTCAGTTGGGTGGCGTTTGGTATAAATAGCGTCTGTGCGTATTTTGCGGTCATGGGAATTTAAAACGGTTATATGCTGGTCTGCTGGTATCAGCAATATACCAATGCTTTGTAGCTTGCTTTTGGTGATATTGCCCTGCTCGTCATGGCTCAAATAATCGGCTCGGATTTGTCGCCCTGTGTCGATACGATGTTGAACGCTGTTACAGTTGTTCAGCTCACATAGTCTTTTTACGTCAATATACATAAAGTCATGGCTTGGTATATCTTCGATTAGCACTTCATAGCCCAATTTCTCTAACTGCTCCCTTGCTTCGTGAAATGCCTTAATGTCCGCTTCCATTTGCTCACGGTCTTCATTTTCTAAAATCAGCGTGGGTACGCTTGCAATCTTAACCATGCTCCCAATTTCATAATTTTTGCTAAGGTGGGCTTTGTTGATATGAATTTGCATTTTAAAAATGCTGTCATCTTCTAAAAACTTGGGGAAGTTAATCGGTAACCCTTTTCTATTACTGCCTTCGCTGGCGACTTCATAAAGCCGTCCACCGTCATCAATTAACGGCTTTACACGGCTCATTTGCTCGTCATTGAGCTGAAAAACACCTCTGTAACGTCCGCTGGGTCTGCCTAACTCTTTGAAAGGGTCATTAAGTGAGAATAGACAACGGCATTTCTGCAATTCGTAATAAATTTCTGTTAGTGTTTCAAAATAAACGCTCCAAGCTGACATAAAGACTCCTTACTAAATCATTAATAGAATAATATTCTATTAATAATAAAAACTCAAAGCTTTAATGTAATTGGTTTATGATATGAATTCAATTAACTAAAAGCAGTATAAAAATTTTATGAGACTCCAAGAAACTCATATTTAACTAAGAAAACGTCTGTTTCAACTTCAAAAATGTCATATTTAGTCAAAACTAAATCATCATATCATCATTTGATGATATGATGATTTATCGCTCGTCCAGCGTTTCAATGAAGCTGGTGATAACTTCGGTCATTGTTTTATCTTTCTGCATTGCATATGACTTGAGCTTGTTGCGTTGCTCTTTCGTGATATTCAAATTAATTCGCACCAGCTCCGATGTGTCTTTTAAATCCGATAGCTTAACTTGATTATTTGGTTCTACTGTGGTGCTAGGTCGTTTAACTGATTTCATATTTTTTTCCTTAACTCATTAACTGAGTGATTTCATTAGCTAGAGTATTAATTTCGGCTACTGGCTCACTACTTGCTCTCTCTGTATCAAAAATAGTTTGACCTAAACTGGCTGAATAGGGGTAGCAAGTACGCTGACCAATATTGCTTTTTAAAACTGGTAATTCAAAGTCATGTATGATTTGGGATATTTCATTACCAATCTTGGTATTTTTGACAAGTCGTGTTAATACAATCCCAGCTTTCAGATTTTGATTTTTGGTCATGCCTTGTTTAACCAATTCAATTAAATTCGAACTAGCCCATATATCAAAGGGTGATGGTTGCATGGGTATCAAAATAAAGTTGCTTGCTCGGATAGTGGCAACTGCAATTTCGGTTGCTTGGGGTGAGCCGTCAACAATGATATATTTATACTTATTGACTACTTTTTTAATATCCCTATCAATGCTTACTTGGTCAAGCACTAATAAAGGAATAGGGTTATTCTCGTCTGCTGACTGCCAATCTCTGCTACTGCCTTGCTTGTCACTATCAACAAGCAAAACACTGTGACCCTGCAACTGATATGCTCTCGCTAAATTGATTGCAATAGTAGTCTTACCGCTACCACCCTTTTGGTTAAGTATTGATATTACTGGCATAGACCATCCTTATCGTTTTTATATCATCAAATGATGATATCATCATTTGATGATATCATCAATATATGCCTAATATTGTTTAGTTAAATACTACTCGTTTAATAAAATAGATTAATATTCTATTATTAATAATTTAAAGCCTTTGGATTTAAAGGTTAAAATTGAATTAAATAGTGGCGGTTATTGTTGAAAAATGACGATAGGAAAATCAGGGTTTTTGCTATCGTCTGACCAATTCAACAAAAACAAGTGTTTTTATATATTATTGGGATTTAACCAACTACTATATGGTTTCACTATTAAGCGTGCATTGTTATAAGCCATCTCTAAAGTTAAACAAGTTCTAGCTGTATAAGTATTTGAACTTGCTTTATAGATTACTAGAGCCAATTCAGGATTGGTAAAGTTATGGGTCAAAACTAAAGGTATAAGTAATTGGATTCTACCACCATAATACTGAGGAACAGCTAAAGTGTAGTTAGTCTTAATTTTTTTAACTGCAATATCGATAGCCCCTGTTAAATCAGCATGTAGTTTCAACTTATCATTATGTTGCCAACTTTTAGGAAATCTATCTAAATTATCATCAATTATATGTTCAATCTGTGGAACTATATCAAAGGTGGGATTAAATATTAAATCTTCAGGCTTACTAAAGTAATCAGCAATTTCTGGTAAACTGTTAAAATTCTGTGTTAGCCTTATATCACTTTTTTTTAAAAATCCTTTAAATATATATTCTTGTTGATTCGTATTTTTGTTTCTTTCAAAGTAAGCATATATTTCTTCTAAATAGTTTGTAACTAAGCCAGTATTAAAACAAGCGTGCTGATTTTTACTTGAAAATTCAATTTTTTGTTCAGTTTGTAACTTATCAAATGTATGGAATAAATAGTTTTTTAAAATGGAATAATTTGGTTTTGCTGGATTATGGAAATCCCAAGATTCTTTATGTGCTAGTTTTGCAAGGTCTTCTATTTTTTCAGGAAACTTAGGAAAAAAGGCAAATTCCAATAGAGCGGGTCTTGATGAAGATGAGCTATTCATATGTATTGTATCCACAAATAAATAAGGTTGCATCTAAATTAATTTAGATGCAACCTTTAATGTTTAAATATAAAGTATAATCCAATAAATGAATTATTTCTTGGATAGACCCAAGTGTCTAATATAATAGATAAATAAACTTACTTTTTTAATCGATAATTGATAAGCAAACTTACTAATTTAAGGTAGCTAAATTAGCTACCTAATCATGATTATAATCATAATAATTAACTCATAAAAATTCAAGCAATTTGTTTATTTATTATGTAAAAGCTAGTATTTTTATTAGGGTTATGCTTATTATTAAACTTGCTTACTTCATACTTACACATTAGACTTCTTTCCAAACTAAAATAAACCCCTGTAAGCACTAGGATTTGGTATTTTAAAAACCCATTAAAATGGGGGTTTGGAAAGAATTCTAATTATCTTTCAAAAAAGCCATTTATGGCTTAAGTCTCAATGAAAAATATATCTGCCAATTAAACGATTTCATGTTGTTCTTTATGTAAAGCCATATTAAGAATTTCTTGCGTTGCTTTCATCGCTTTATCTTCTTCTTCTTTTAGTAAATAACCAATATTTACGTCAGATTCTAAGAAAGTATGAGCTACCTTTAGAAACCCTTTTCCTTCTTCTATAGATAAATCGATTCCTTTTCTACTGAAACCTTTTCTCATTAAATGAGCAGTAACATCCGTTCCATACTCATTTTCGATTCCAAACAGCTCAGAAGTCTGAGCTAAAAGAGAAGCCGTCCCTAAATTTTTTGAATTTGCCATTTGTTTCTCTCCATTAAACGATGTCGGTAGTAGATATAATGGGGAAGAACACCGTTAAAACAAGCGTATCACTCAGATTTTAGGAAAGCTCAGTTATTTTAGCTGTCTGTCTTAAATTAACTAATGTAACTAAATCTTCATAAATTTTGTCTAGTGATACAGGAATTCTAAAAACATCAATAATAGTTTGGTCAAAGTTAATTCTATCTTCGCTTTCTAATTCATCGAATATATCCATAACTCTACGACTTTTTAGCGGCTCAAAGCTAGTGATAATTTTGTTTCTGTTATCTTTATCTAGGGTTGTAAAATCAAGAATGTGCATATATTTTTCAAATCGATTTTTATTTAAATCTAATGCCCCTAATCCCTTACCAAAGAACATCCCTTCAATGAATAAATAAGATATAGCTGAATTTAAAAGAGCGTGTAAAATAGCGTCGTCTTTTAAATGGTTATTCTTTGTTTTCATGCAGACCAGTCTTTGGTCAGCAAATGACGGCTCATCGAATTTACTTATGAATAGCCTTTTATCAAAATTCAAAGAAAATACATAGTCAGCTAGATTTTCTGTCTGCATTTCATACCAGTGCATATTACTTCTAGCCAAAACTTCCACCAATGGTTGATTATCGCTATTTGTAATATTTTCAAACTTCCTAATCCATTTTAACGCACCTGTATGA
The DNA here is from genome assembly GCF_041154765.1 of Moraxella sp. K23. Lineage (NCBI taxonomy): Bacteria > Pseudomonadati > Pseudomonadota > Gammaproteobacteria > Moraxellales > Moraxellaceae > Moraxella > Moraxella sp. K23. Next base: position 6,632 of record NZ_AP031602.1, on the reverse strand, counting down.
CCTTTAGACTTTAATTCATCTATGGTAGCACTACAACTAAATGCTTCTTGCTCTGCTTTGGCAGAATAACCAGTAAGGCTTCGTGAATTTTTAAGTACAGGTCTTATGTAAATATCTTCAATCCCATGCCCCTGCTCAGGATAAAACATATCATTCCAACCACGCCTTTCACCCCTACTGATTTTCACTAGACTGGAAAGCGGCTTTAGTTTCAAGTTTAATATCCAATCACATTCTAAAAATTGCATAGTGCCTCGAAGACCGTATTTCTGAAATTTTTTCAAATTTTCTAAAGAAATACTATGAATGCTAAGGCTTTCTGCGTCATGCACCGTACCAGTTTGTATTTCAGCAACAGTAATATCAAACGTTTCGTTATCAGTTAAATCTATCAAAGGTTTCTTTAGTATTATAAAATCAGTATCTAATTTCTCGGATATTTTAGATGTTTTTTCTAAAACTAAGATGTTTGTCACAACTTCGCTATTTTTAAACCATCTTCCAGCTCCTGAAGTAATAACTGTTTTAAGATGATAAGTTTTAACAAGCTTTTCAAAAAAATCATCCCCCCAATCAGTACCTAACCAAGCATTTGTTATAATTATTCCCATCATTCCATTATCTTTTAGTATTTTTGATAAAGAAAATGGAATATAGGCAGATATGTCAGATTTTCCTGATAATGCTTCACTTCTATCTCCAAAAGAAGCATTTACCATTTGAATGGCATTACCGTACTGTTTTCTACCATTTTGAGAGACGAATGGAAAATTACTTACAATCGTATCAAATACACCTAATTTCTCCTTTAGAATCTTACCATTACTAGGATTTTTAAACTCTACATCAAGGTCAGGTTGAAGATTAAAAACATCTTCATTGAATATCCTAACAGGTAAGTTCATTAATTCAGGACGCATTAGAGCAAAAGTAGTGATTTGGTTTGCTTGATGGTCTTGGTCAGACGCATAGATAAGTTTTGACGCTTCATCAAAATTTACTACGGAAATTTTTTGCTCCATAGCTGACCTAATAATAGTTCCGCTACCTGAGCAGGGGTCGATTACTTTATCTTTAGTAGGATTTTTTACAGTAATTGATACAAGTAATTTCGCTAAAATATAGGGGGTCGTGTATTGTCCTCGTAATTTACGGACAGCTACATTAACTGTACTTTCTAATATTCTTGACAAGCTTTCTTGAGATATAGAGCCTAACTTAATGTCATATAGGAAATTATTGAATTGTAATAGCTGACTCCAAGTAGAACTTGGTATCACATCTAAGCCTAGACTGTCAGAAAATATAGTCCAAAAATTATAGCGGTTGGATATTTCCTTAAATATATCTAGCACTTCATTTGGGGTAGCAGTTTCATCAATTTTTAAGTCCGTTCTTAAATTTGTATGAAACCCTGAAAGAATATGAGCAAATAAAAATTTTCCCACCCAATTCGATAAAATATTTTTAGCTAATAGCTCTTTTTCATCTTCATCATTTTTGCCATATTCGGATTTATAGATTAGTTTCCAAATAGTGAGCTTGGATTTAAAATTACTGTCTTGAGCAATCTTTTGTTTAAGTTGCTCGGTGACATTCGCAGTATTTTTTAATATCAGGGAAATTATTCCGCCTGATTCATAAGCTTCAATAAACCTTCTACCTTCTAACTCACCGCTAGTAAAAAGTTCGTTCAAATCGTTAATTATTTCTTTGGTTAAATCCTGCCATTGTTTCTTGTGGCTCAATACATCTTTTCTATTTTTAACATGGTGTAATTTATCCCATGATTTCTTAAAAACAAACGTCTCAGGATTTTCTTTATCTCTAACGTATAAATGAGCATAAGTAACATTCCATAGTAAAAAACTGTCTAGTCCTAAAGCATTTGCTTTTATCTGTGCATTTTCCATAAATTCCGTATCATTGATAGGAGTATCAGGCATTTTTAACTCCCACCCTTGTAGAATCAAAGAAGAAGATTCATCACCAAAAAGCAAAACATCAGGGAATAAAGCTCCGCCATCTACTTTTAAGGTTTGCTCGCCACCAGCGTCCTTGACTGAAAAAGTTTTATTATGAAGATATGTTTTAATAAACCCAATAACATCAATAGCCCACGAACGTTCGTTATAATTAACTTGATAATTCATAAAATCTCTGCTTCGTCAATAATTGCGTTGATATCGACTCCTTTCTTAATTGTTTCACCTCTGGTATTAGGCTGTAAGAAAGAAAATAATGGGGGTAATTCAGAATCATTGTCCATTTTTTCTTTAACCTCAGCAAGTCGTAACTTAGCCACTTCAATATAGTTTACAGGCTGTTTTTTAAATAAGTGAACTTCTTCATTCTTCTCTATCCCAATGTAACGTCTTCCTTCAAGGGCTGAGGCAACTAAGAAGCTACCACTCCCAAAAGCGTTGTCTAATACTACATCACCTTCTTTGGTGAACATTCTGATTAAATATCTGCCCAATGCAACAGGCTTTTGTGTAGGGTGCCAAACCCTCCCCCCCTCTTCACTTTCAGCAGTTTTACAATAGATAGTATCTGTCGGGTAACGCTCCCCTTCACTTTTAACCTCAACAGGCTTGAAATCCCCATAACTACCTGTAAATTGGGATTTTCTAGTACCCTTATTGTATGGCTCGGCTTTCCACATGACAGGATAATAGTCAGGCTGTTTCTTATAAAAAATACAAATGTCTTCATGTTGTCGCAAAGGCTGTCTTTTGGCATTTAGAAAATTGGTAGCTTTGCTTTTGACCCAAACAAATTTATACTTAAACCAAGCCTCATTACTCAAAATTAGCTTAGCAGTAAAGATACCTTGAGAAGTTAAAGCAATTACGCCTTTAGGTTTGATAATGCGTTCATACTCTTTCCATAGCAAATCCAATGGAATAATACTATCCCATTTATTTTGAGTTGTGCCATAGGGTAAATCACAAAGTATCATATCGACAGATTGGTCAGGGATTTTTTTCATCACTTCCAAACAATCACCTTCGTAAATATCACCACCTAAAAACTTCATATATACCCTTTACAGTTTTAAAATAAAACTTCTGAATCATTAAAAAAATCTCTAAACTTGCCAAAGTTCATGTGAAAAAACAATGTATATTTAGAAATACATGACATACTGTGTCGTGTCTTTTTTAGTGCGTAATTTCAATAGTGTTCTAGACTATCTCTAAGTAGCTTTTCCACTTTTTCGATATGTTTAGCTATTTGTTGTTGAGTATGGTTAATTGGTAAATTTGCCTGTTCACCCATATTTAAAGCTTTTGCAATTTGATTTATATTTACCCCAATTTTATATAGCTCATAATTGGATTTTCTTAAACCTTCTATCTCGTTCCCCAAAAGCCTATCTTTGTTATATAAATCTTTTAGAATTAGTGAAACGACATAAAATTGAATTGATGTATCGTTATTCTTAGTAAATTCATCAAGTAAGTTATATTCTGCTTCTCTAAGCGATATCTGTAACCTTTTTTTCTTGCCATTGGTGACGGTAGCTGGGGGTGCTATGTAATCAATTTTTTTCGGCTCTTTTCCCATTTCTTTGTCAATCAAAGCAATAATTGCTTTTGTTCTTGAGCGTGAGCCAAGTTCTTTTTGTGCATAATCGTACAAAAATTCTTTCTGCTGGTCGCTTAGTCCATGCACTAAAAGAGATTTATTTTTTGTCATCTTTATCAACTCAACCTAACCAACCCACCGATATTATAACACAAAATTATATAATTTTGACGGCTTTAGCCTATCCTGCACTAGAAAAAATTGCTCCTAAAACTCCCCTTTTCTTCCCTTTTTGTCTGCTAAGCTGTAGTCTTTCAGGTTTGAGCTTTCAATTCCTTTCAAAAGCTTTTAAATCCTTTCAATTTCTTTTAAAAGCTTTTAATTTCTTTTAAAAGCTTTTAAAAAATTTGTTTGCTTTCTTTTAAATTATTTTAATATGTTTTAAAATATTTAAAAACATTTAAAATTTATTGATAAGGGCTAAAGATGGGAAGAAAGTTAAATATTTCTAAAACAGTAATTAAGTTTATTTTAGATAAACGCAATGATGTAAACACTTATTATACTTTTGAAGAAATCAAAAAAATGTTGAAAAATGAGTTTAATATTGATATGTCATTACAAGCTGTTAGGTATCAATATGAGAAAAACAAAAATAATCAAATTTTTTTAAATCCTATATTTGGTTCATCAACGGCTAAAGAAGAAACAACGCAAAATACCACACCAAAATTTGATTTCAAGGCAATTCCTACAAGGCAAAAACAAAACGTAGCTAATAATTTCGATAATGAAATATCTGACCAAGATGAAACGCCAAAAAAAACAGTAGCTGATATCTTTGCAAAACTGAAGGAGCAGAAAAATAAAAATCCTACTGCGTTTGATAAAAAATTAGGTGATGATTTAACTAGTGAAGACATGGCTAGGCTATTTGGTAAAGCTGTCGATTAAAAGAATTATTGATTTTTAAAAGCGTAAGGAGTGGCTATACCATAAGACATAGCCACTGTTCCATCAATCCAATCATTAATTTTTATTTTCTAAGTCACCTAGACGGTCTGCAAATTGCTGTTCAGAAATTTTTGTTTTGACTGCCATAAAATTCTTGCTGTGATTTCCTGCGGTGTTCAAAAATTGGGTGAGCTGGTCATCAGTGAAGCTGTTAAAATCTGTGTTCTTCAGTTCTTTAAAATTCAGCGTTTCATTGTCCGCTTTGAGCTTGTCCGCTTCGGCTGGGTCGTTGGCTTCAAGATACGCTAAAACTTTGTCATATTCGACACTTAAATATCTAGCCGTGTCTTTTGCTATGTCTTCACGGCTTATGCGGTCATACGCTAAATCATGCTCATTTTTCATTGTCTTTGACTCCTGTAGTTTTAGTTGCTCGGCTAGGTTTTGCTCCTGCGGTTGCAAGCTCGGCTGTTAGCTTCTCTATCTTATCTGCTTGGATGCTAGTCAGGTTTTCGGCTTTGGTCAGTTGCTCGGATAAGGTTTTATTTTGCCCTTGCAAGTTTGCTAAATTGGCTGAAATTTGGCTTAGGTCTTTCAGGTGGCTTTCTGATTTTTGTTGCTCCGCTCGATAGGCTTCATTAGCCTGTTTTAAATCGGCTCTCAGTCGCTCGATGGTGTCCGCTCCTGCGGTGGCTGTGGCTTCCGCTTTGGCTTTGTCTGCGGTAAGCTGGGCTATTATGTCCGCTTGTTGCTTGTTTGCTTCTGCTTGCTGGTCAAGGCGTTTTGCTAGGTCGTCCGCTCGTTCTTGCTGGGCGGTGAGCTGGGTTTCTAGCTGTTTGATTTGCTCCGCTTGTCTGCGGTTGGTGTCCTGCTCTTGCTCCAGTTGCTCGGCTTGGCTGGTGGCTTTATTGTTCAACTCGTCAAGCTGGGCGGTTAGCTCGGCTTGCTCCCCTTCAAGGGTTTTAACAATCTGCTGGGCTTCTTCAACTTCGGCAGTCATCAGGGCTTCTTTATGCTCAAGGGCTTCACGTTCCTTTATTAATCGCTCATTTGCTAGGCTTTGGGCTGTTTTCCATAGCTGGGCTATCAATGCATGGCTACGCTCCGCTAAATCGTTGGGTAATACGACTTCGGCAAGCTGGGCTGTTGTGTGTTGCTCCTGTCGCCATGTCTTCAGGGCTTCCACTATCGTAGTGAAGCTTCCACCGCCTAAACGCTCCCTAACGGCTGTCTGTGTGGGTTTAATGCCTTCACTGGCTAATTGGTCAGCGGTGGCATGGATTTGTTCGGTAGTGATTGCCATTTTTAACGCTCCTTTTGTATTTTATGTATTGTATTTAATGTATATATTTTAATATATGATACAATACAATATCTTTTTAAAATATTATTAAGAATAAAAAACCGCATAGCAATGCGGTTTTCATGGGTTTAGATGGGGCGTTGTCTGTCTAGTAATTCCTGTATTTTATTGAATGAATTTACCTTGCTGGGGTCTTTGAGCTGTGGTTTCCAATCTTCAAAAATTTCATCATATCCCCTGCGGTCATTGGGTGAGATTTTACCGCTATTAGCGTCTATAAATTCTTGCTTGTTTACGCCTATCTTCTTGATTTGACCATCTGAAAGCCCTTTAGTTTGCCAACTAGGGGCTTTTCTGGCTTCGTTGTCTGTTTGTCCTGTAAACATATCAATGATATTGGGGTCACGCTCTAAACCATCCTTTTTGTCCTTAATGGTCTGTTGATTTTGGCTAGTATCTTCAAAAGTGAAAACAATATCTGTTACTATGCGTCCTTCTTTTTTTTGGTCATATTTGATTTTATAGGGTGTATGCTCGTGAATATCTGCTATAGCTCTATCAATAACATACCTTTTAAAATCATAATATTTAGGATAGTTTTCAACACAATTAAATTTTTCTCTTAAATATTTGATAGTATAAGATTTTTGCTTATATTGCTGGTGCATACAACTTGCTATTAGCTCAAACAAAATAATGCCATAACTCCCTAATCTTACAATAATGTCATGCTCGTATTTAGTGAAAGGGTTTGCTTTATCAAATACAGTCAGCATTTCAATGGTCAGGCTTGTTAAGTAAATTTCTAGGCAACCTAAATTTTCTTTATATTCGCAATGCTCAA
>NZ_AP031601.1:0-13890 GCF_041154765.1 Moraxella sp. K23 | reverse complement strand
GGTCATTTGCTAAAGATTGGGCGGTTTCCCAGACTTGAGCAATTAGCACTTGGGTGCGGTCTGTGATATCGGCAGGGATAACAACGGCTTGAAGTTGTGCTGTTTGGTCTTGCTCTTGTCGCCATTCTCGCAAAACTTCGCTAATAGTCGTGAATGAGCCACCGCCTAGTGACTCTCTGACGTTTGTTTGAGTTGGTTTAATGCCTTGAGCCTGTAAGCTACTAGCGGTTTCTAAAATTTGTTCTCTAGTGATTGCCATTTTTTTGTACTCATGTGTATTAAGAAATTGTATTAAATAACTGTATTTTGTACTATGTATTATAATACAAAATACAATACAATACAAAATACTTATGTATTTTCATGTAAAAAATACATTATTTGTCTAAAAGCCTGTTTGTTTGGGCGTTTGCGGTGGCTCGGTCGCAAAATCGGGCGACCAGACTGGTGCGAAAACAAAAGGGGGAAGCAAGTGTGAAGTGGGTAAAATATCTTATTCTTAATACATATCATTATTTCGCATTTTAAAGCGTTTTGAGCATGTTTGTTGCTTGGGTGGTACATTCGTACCAGTTCTGCTTTAAAAAACCACTGTGAAGCTCTGATTGCGTTCTGTGTGTGATCTTGTCCCCACTTGTCTTGCTTTCTTTTAATTGTCGTGTTGTAGTTCAAGAACTTGTTAGAAGTTCATCACATAAAAAAGTACCCAAGATTTATGAAAAGTTTTTCATTTTGAAAAAAACAGTCTTTAAAACAGAAAATCTTTTTATTATTTTTAAATATTTTAAAGACTTTTAAAAGATTTTAGCTAACCGCAAAGTCGCTCTATATGCGGTCTTTCGGGGTTATTGTGCTACTTATCTCAAATGATTGTGCTACTTATCTCAAATGATTGTGCTACTTATCTCAAATGATTGTGCTACTTATCTCAAATGATTGTGCTACTTATCTCAAATATTAAGCTACTTGCATTTACTCAGGGAGCATAATATTATCTAACCAATATCTTATGAAAGAGAAAGTAATAATGAAAAATTTAGTGGTAAAGGGAAATAGCCTAAATGAATGCTTTCAAAACTTACCTTACAATGAATTAAAGACAATGCTACTGGCGTTTGTTATCTATCGTGAAAACAGTGAAAACTCGCATTTTGTTCGTGTTGATGCTAGTCGATTTGCAAAAGTTTTCGAGGTTGACTTAAGTACGGCTCATTTAGCGTTAAAGCAATGTGTAGAAAAGCTGATTACTAGACAGTTTACGTTCTTTAAAGATAATAAAAATAAGGTTAAAACTACGTGGATCGCAGGGATTGAGTATGTTTACGGTGAAAATGCAATCATACTAGCGTTATCGCCCCATGTTGTTGATGAATTAACCAAACTCGAAGCTAACTTCACTTCCTATTACTTGGAGCAAATAAGCCCATTCAAAAGCGTGTATTCAATAAGAATATTTGAAATTATGAAGCAGTGGAAGTCGGCAGGTAAAACACCCGTATTAGATATAAGCGACTTTAGGTTAAAATTAGGTATATTGCCTAGTGAGTACCAACGCATAAATAACTTTAAAGCAAAAGTTTTAGATTTTGCGCTTAGTGAGATTAACGAAAAAACCGATCTTACGGTTAACTATGAGCAAATTAAAAAAGGTCGCCAGATTAGCGGTTTTCAATTCTTTATCAAGTCTAAAAAGACGAAAGAAAAAGACGTAACGCCTAAAGATAATAGCGACTATTGGTTAAACGACAAACAAGTAAATTATTTTGCTAGTCTGCTCTCAAAAGATCCTGCTCTTGGTAATCATAGTAAGCCAGGCGACAATGAACAACAATTTGCAATGCAATTAGCTAGCGAGCTTAAAGGCACTGCAAAACAACGTGCATTTTTAAAGCCTTATTTAGTTAAACATGGCTTTGATATGAAGTCTGCCCTATCTCAACCGCCAACACCAATGCAGGAGCCAGTGGCGGTGTCAAACAATAATGATGATGATAGGGCAAGCAAAATATATAAAACTGTTGAGCCTGTACCAACTGCACCACCACAACAAAAAGCGGTTGAAGTAGTGCCAGCCGATCCTTTGCCTGTTGATATAGATGAAAGACAAAAAAAAGCGGATGAATTTTTAAGCAATATGGAAAATCTATTAAAAAATAAAATTCTAAAAGCTTGATTATATCTTTAGCAAAAAAAAAGCCCACAATATCGCTACTGTGGGCTTTTTGGTTTAGAATACTGCTATCGGGGCAAATCGGTTGCCGCCGATTCGCTCCGCTTAGGGTGGCTATTCCTAATGGAATTTTTAGCCCTTACTAGGTAAGGAGTGATAAGCAATGAACAAGATCGCATTTGTTCTAGCTATCCTAATAATCCTACTATTGATAAGCAGTAATGCGTATTAATAGGGAAAATTAGGCTGATATTGCAAGGTATCAGTTAAGGTTAGTAAGGTAACTTGCTAACCGCTCCTAACTTAATTATAGGGTTCGTATATATTAAAATCAATTAGATTTTAGGCTTTGGCTGTTCCTGCGGTTTGGCGGTTGGGGTCAGCTGTGGCTTATTCATAATATTTTCATAGCGTTCATTTTCAAGAATTTTATTGTGTTTGCGTTCAATATCGTTTCTATCATACTGGGTTAAATCTAGCTTATAACGTGCTGTAAACTCATTCATTGTCATTGTTAGGTAGTCTTTCACAAAAGAATGTGTTTCTTTTAATTTATGCGTTGTTTTGTCTGTAAGCGTTCTAAACGTATCAAAAATGCGTTTCTCGATGGGTAACATATCTCTACTATTTGGATCGATTTCCCTATCCTGCTTATTTAAAAATCTAAGGTGTATAGGCTGTTGACGCTCTGCCAACATATCAATAGTCGGTACTGTCTGCGGTTGGTAATATGCGTTAGTCGCTTTAAATGGGTAAATGTCGCAAACTTTGCGATCATAAGCGGTTAGCGGTTTTTGCGCCTGTTCCTGCGCCACCTGTTGGGGTGGAGTAGGGGTGTTTTGAGTAATGGGACCAGGTGCGGTTGGTGCTATTGGTTTTGGTCGGTTAATTGACTCAAAATATTCGCTAATTTTTCGTTCTGTGCTGTCAATTCGCTGTTTACTTGACTCAATTCTTTTATTTGTTTTAATAATTCGTTGTTGGTTTCTTTGAGATCGCTGTTCGTCAGCAACAATGATTTTATCCGCTTGTTCAATGAAAATATTTGATCGGTCAAGTCTGATATCGAGTCGTTCATATAATTTTAATTCCTCTCTTTTTACATTAATTTCAAATACAAGGCGGTTATAGTCGCCCTTCGGTGTTTGGATGTCGTCTCGTTCCGCCTGTACTGTTTTACTACCCAATTTTTTGGTGGGTAGCTTATCAATTCCTTGTTCTGCATAACTGCGGTGGTCTATACGATCGTCAATGTGTGAAAATTCTAAATAGTCGTTTGCCATAGTTGCCCATCTTTCTCGCAAATTAATTATTTGGTCTTGGGTTTTTGGTAAACCTAGCTTACCCAATTTAGTATTGCTTAACTCTAGGTTAGTCTTTTCACCCAATACCAATGAATTATTTTCGCCAAGTGTTGCGGTGCGTGTAGTCATTAAAATATGCGCATGATGGTTTCTTTGGTCGCCATCCTTACTTGGTTCATGAATAGCAAAATCTATCGCTACGTTGTAATTTTTAGCTAGGTATTCTGTAAACTCTTGCACAAGCTCGGCGCGGTTTATCTCATCCAACTCATACGGTAAATTAATAATAATTTCTCTTGCCGTGCGTGCGTCGATTCTCTTTTCTACTTTCTCTGCTGTGTTCCAGACTCGCTGTCTGTCTAAGTAAACTTTCTCACCTTTTTCAAACATAAAACATTCTGAAAATACTACGCCTTTTTTATTGGTGTAATCATGCGTTTTGTCTGTGCGTTCATCATACAAAATGCCACCACAACGATACGCAGCAGCAGCGGTTGACGTTCTGCCACTCTTTCTACTTATGGTTGATGTGTTCAAGTGAAAAATAGCCATTTCGTTATTTTGTCCTGTGCGTTGGTCTTGGGTCTTGGCTTTGGCTTTTCACCCACTTTATAAAAGATGTCATACAGACGTTTTATAAAGTGGGTAGGGGATTGCAAAGGGGGTTTTTTCCCCTTGCCGAACTGATTTCTCAAATGTTGGAATGAAACGCTAGTGTAAAGTAAACATTTGTGAAGTCGTAAGTTCACCCTTATCAGGGTTTAGATCGCTATGGTTGGGTGAAAATTTGGTACTTGCTGGCGGTCTAGGTGGATGATATACTCAGCTTTAAATTATTGCAAGTTACTGATTTTAAAAGATTTATTATATATATGATGTTTAAAAGTAAGGGGTTGGTATGGCTGATATAAAACAAAAAATTAATGATTTAAGAGATGAAATAGCAAGACTTGAGAAAAAAGCTAAGTCAGAGGACACTGCACAAAAGGTAGTTATTGGTGGAATGTTGTTATCACTTGCTCGCAAAAATAAAGACATAACAAAAATGACTTTGGCATGGATTGATGAGAATGTAACACGCAAAAATGATTTAGATAGACTTAAACCAATTATTGCTGAATTGAATGAATTTCTTGATCCAACTACGGCAGTTATTCAAGATGAGCAAAAAGAAAATGCTCAAGAAAATTCTAATATGGTTGATGATGTTGGGGTGGTTGGTGTTCGAGGTGAGCAACAACAAACAAACTTTTTAAACAATGCAATGACCAATGTTTAAAGCAAAAGGATTGTTTTTATTGAAGTAGTGATAGCTTACTCAATAAGTATTATTATAGATACTTAGTTATATCCTTAAAACTCTCAATAGCGTTTTTTGGACTCTCACTATCCAAAATCCCATCCATACAATGGTCAATATGGTCAGTAATTAATACGCGTTTGGCACTATTAATGGATTTCTCAACCGCATGAAGTTGTTGAGCAATATCGTTACAAGAGCGATGTTGCTCAAGCATATCAATAACAGTTTCTAAATGCCCTTTAGCCCTTTTTAAACGATTAATAATCGCAGGATGGCTTTCATGTAAATGGTCATGTTCAGTGTGGTTGGTCGCTGTCATAATTTACTCCTTACATACATTATACTGTGTCTTATCATCAAATAGTGATTTAACATTAATATCCTATATGGGGGGATATAGGATATAATATAGTCAATGAAAATTTGATTAGGAAGTTATTATGTTTGAGATTTTAAAACATCGAACGTATCGGCATTTATTTTTAGCCCAAGTGATTGCTTTGATTGGTACAGGCTTAATTACCATTGCCTTATCTTTACTAGCGTATGACTTAGCCAAAGATAAAGCAGCACAAGTTCTAGGCATTGCTTTAGCCATTAAAATGATTGCTTACATTATGGTTGCCCCTGTCGCTTCGGCTTATGCGGAACGGTTGCCTAGAAAAAAGGTTTTAGTGACACTCGATATTATCCGAGCAGGTACAGCCCTTTTCTTACCCTTCGTAACAGAAATTTGGCAAATTTATTTACTCATTTTTATTTTACAATCGGCATCGGCTGCCTTTACCCCGACCTTTCAAGCGGTGATACCAGACGTATTACCCGATGAAAAAGAATATACCAATGCCTTATCACTATCTCGGTTGGCATCAGATTTAGAAAATATTATCAGCCCGATGTTAGCAGGTTTGTTACTCACAGTAATTAGCTATCACAACTTGTTTTTAGGTACGGTCTTAGGCTTTATTGGTTCAGCCTTGTTTGTGATAACGACCCAATTACCAACTGCTAAACCATCTAAAGTGACTGGCGTATTGGCTCGCATTAAGCAAGGGGCAACTATATATTTTCATACGCCACGCTTAAAAGGCTTATTAGCATTAAATTTAGCGATTGCATCTGCTAGTGCAATGGTGATTGTCAATACCGTTGTGTTGGTACAATCTACCTTCAAATTGACCGAACACGCTACCACTTGGGCATTTGGGTTATTTGGTCTAGGGTCAATGTTGGCAGCCTTTACTTTGCCCAAAGTGCTTGATAAATTTAATGACCGTTTAGTGATGATAGGCGGTACAACCGTATTGGTAGTAGGTTTATTTGCAGGGGTGTTTTTAACAAGCTATAACTGGTTATTGGCATTATGGTTTATGTTAGGTATTGGCTACTCAGTTTCGCAAACGCCCACAGGTCGATTGATTCGTAAGTCAGCAAGTTCAGAGAACCGCACAGCGTTATTTGCTGCCCAATTTGCCTTTTCTCATGCGTGTTGGTTGATTACTTATCCTTTGGTAGGGTGGCTAAGTAGTCATTTAGGCACAATCAATGCGTTTTTACCGATGGCAATGTTAGCCTTAATAGCCTTAGTAACTGCCATAGTGGTTTGGAAAAAAGAAACCGATATCCCACATACCCATAGCCATGATGACTTACCTGCTGACCATGAACACTTTACCAATTTTGGTAAAGGTAACAACCATCGTCATGCGTTTATTTATGATGGATTGCATTAAGTTTTTAGGAAAGTTTTTCGTTAAAAACACTTGTTATTAATGAATAACCAATAGCCACAAAATCTGTGGCTTTTTTGATGGTTTTTGCTCACGATAAAACTATAAAAAATCTAATTATCGTTATTTAGTGCTTTTTGTGTTTTTCGTGACTTCGCAGGGGTGTCTTGTGGTTGGTCTAATAGTGATTGCTGTTTATCATCAACTTTTCTATTGTTTTCGATCATTCGCTTTAATTCTGCGTTCTCTTTCTCTATTTGTTCCAAACGTGCCACCTGTGCTGAAAGTGAAGTAATTTTTTCGGCTTGGGTGGCGGTCAATGACTCGGCTTTGGTTAATTGGTCGGCTAAAGTGTCTGATTTACCGATTAATTTAGCGTTTTCAATAGATAAAGTTTTTAGTTCTGCAGTGGCTTGGTCAGCTCGCTGTGCGTGTTCGGTTGCCTGTGCCTGTGCATTGGTGGCGGTAGCTTGGGCAGTTGCAAGGTCTGCGGTTAATCGTTCAATTTTTGCGTTTTGCTCGTCTAGTTTTGCCTGTAGTCCTGTGGCTTGGTTGGTGGCTTGGTCAGCTCGGTCTTTCTCTGCGTTTAATTGTGTTTCAAGTGAATTAGTAAGGTTTTCAAGCTCATTATTTTTATGGGTTAATAATGAATTGTCATTGTTGAGCGTGTCTAACTGTGCTGTTAACTCTGCTTGCTCATTCTCAAGTGTTTCAATGATTTTGTTTGATTCGTCAATTTCTGCATTAATTAACGCTTCTTTGTGTTCCAGTGCTTCACGTTCTTTTATTAAACGGTCATTTGCTAAAGATTGGGCGGTTTCCCAGACTTGAGCAATTAGCACTTGGGTGCGGTCTGTGATATCGGCAGGGATAACAACGGCTTGAAGTTGTGCTGTTTGGTCTTGCTCTTGTCGCCATTCTCGCAAAACTTCGCTAATAGTCGTGAATGAGCCACCGCCTAGTGACTCTCTGACGTTTGTTTGAGTTGGTTTAATGCCTTGAGCCTGTAAGCTACTAGCGGTTTCTAAAATTTGTTCTCTAGTGATTGCCATTTTTTTGTACTCATGTGTATTAAGAAATTGTATTAAATAACTGTATTTTGTACTATGTATTATAATACAAAATACAATACAATACAAAATACTTATGTATTTTCATGTAAAAAATACATTATTTGTCTAAAAGCCTGTTTGTTTGGGCGTTTGCGGTGGCTCGGTCGCAAAATCGGGCGACCAGACTGGTGCGAAAACAAAAGGGGGAAGCAAGTGTGAAGTGGGTAAAATATCTTATTCTTAATACATATCATTATTTCGCATTTTAAAGCGTTTTGAGCATGTTTGTTGCTTGGGTGGTACATTCGTACCAGTTCTGCTTTAAAAAACCACTGTGAAGCTCTGATTGCGTTCTGTGTGTGATCTTGTCCCCACTTGTCTTGCTTTCTTTTAATTGTCGTGTTGTAGTTCAAGAACTTGTTAGAAGTTCATCACATAAAAAAGTACCCAAGATTTATGAAAAGTTTTTCATTTTGAAAAAAACAGTCTTTAAAACAGAAAATCTTTTTATTATTTTTAAATATTTTAAAGACTTTTAAAAGATTTTAGCTAACCGCAAAGTCGCTCTATATGCGGTCTTTCGGGGTTATTGTGCTACTTATCTCAAATGATTGTGCTACTTATCTCAAATGATTGTGCTACTTATCTCAAATGATTGTGCTACTTATCTCAAATGATTGTGCTACTTATCTCAAATATTAAGCTACTTGCATTTACTCAGGGAGCATAATATTATCTAACCAATATCTTATGAAAGAGAAAGTAATAATGAAAAATTTAGTGGTAAAGGGAAATAGCCTAAATGAATGCTTTCAAAACTTACCTTACAATGAATTAAAGACAATGCTACTGGCGTTTGTTATCTATCGTGAAAACAGTGAAAACTCGCATTTTGTTCGTGTTGATGCTAGTCGATTTGCAAAAGTTTTCGAGGTTGACTTAAGTACGGCTCATTTAGCGTTAAAGCAATGTGTAGAAAAGCTGATTACTAGACAGTTTACGTTCTTTAAAGATAATAAAAATAAGGTTAAAACTACGTGGATCGCAGGGATTGAGTATGTTTACGGTGAAAATGCAATCATACTAGCGTTATCGCCCCATGTTGTTGATGAATTAACCAAACTCGAAGCTAACTTCACTTCCTATTACTTGGAGCAAATAAGCCCATTCAAAAGCGTGTATTCAATAAGAATATTTGAAATTATGAAGCAGTGGAAGTCGGCAGGTAAAACACCCGTATTAGATATAAGCGACTTTAGGTTAAAATTAGGTATATTGCCTAGTGAGTACCAACGCATAAATAACTTTAAAGCAAAAGTTTTAGATTTTGCGCTTAGTGAGATTAACGAAAAAACCGATCTTACGGTTAACTATGAGCAAATTAAAAAAGGTCGCCAGATTAGCGGTTTTCAATTCTTTATCAAGTCTAAAAAGACGAAAGAAAAAGACGTAACGCCTAAAGATAATAGCGACTATTGGTTAAACGACAAACAAGTAAATTATTTTGCTAGTCTGCTCTCAAAAGATCCTGCTCTTGGTAATCATAGTAAGCCAGGCGACAATGAACAACAATTTGCAATGCAATTAGCTAGCGAGCTTAAAGGCACTGCAAAACAACGTGCATTTTTAAAGCCTTATTTAGTTAAACATGGCTTTGATATGAAGTCTGCCCTATCTCAACCGCCAACACCAATGCAGGAGCCAGTGGCGGTGTCAAACAATAATGATGATGATAGGGCAAGCAAAATATATAAAACTGTTGAGCCTGTACCAACTGCACCACCACAACAAAAAGCGGTTGAAGTAGTGCCAGCCGATCCTTTGCCTGTTGATATAGATGAAAGACAAAAAAAAGCGGATGAATTTTTAAGCAATATGGAAAATCTATTAAAAAATAAAATTCTAAAAGCTTGATTATATCTTTAGCAAAAAAAAAGCCCACAATATCGCTACTGTGGGCTTTTTGGTTTAGAATACTGCTATCGGGGCAAATCGGTTGCCGCCGATTCGCTCCGCTTAGGGTGGCTATTCCTAATGGAATTTTTAGCCCTTACTAGGTAAGGAGTGATAAGCAATGAACAAGATCGCATTTGTTCTAGCTATCCTAATAATCCTACTATTGATAAGCAGTAATGCGTATTAATAGGGAAAATTAGGCTGATATTGCAAGGTATCAGTTAAGGTTAGTAAGGTAACTTGCTAACCGCTCCTAACTTAATTATAGGGTTCGTATATATTAAAATCAATTAGATTTTAGGCTTTGGCTGTTCCTGCGGTTTGGCGGTTGGGGTCAGCTGTGGCTTATTCATAATATTTTCATAGCGTTCATTTTCAAGAATTTTATTGTGTTTGCGTTCAATATCGTTTCTATCATACTGGGTTAAATCTAGCTTATAACGTGCTGTAAACTCATTCATTGTCATTGTTAGGTAGTCTTTCACAAAAGAATGTGTTTCTTTTAATTTATGCGTTGTTTTGTCTGTAAGCGTTCTAAACGTATCAAAAATGCGTTTCTCGATGGGTAACATATCTCTACTATTTGGATCGATTTCCCTATCCTGCTTATTTAAAAATCTAAGGTGTATAGGCTGTTGACGCTCTGCCAACATATCAATAGTCGGTACTGTCTGCGGTTGGTAATATGCGTTAGTCGCTTTAAATGGGTAAATGTCGCAAACTTTGCGATCATAAGCGGTTAGCGGTTTTTGCGCCTGTTCCTGCGCCACCTGTTGGGGTGGAGTAGGGGTGTTTTGAGTAATGGGACCAGGTGCGGTTGGTGCTATTGGTTTTGGTCGGTTAATTGACTCAAAATATTCGCTAATTTTTCGTTCTGTGCTGTCAATTCGCTGTTTACTTGACTCAATTCTTTTATTTGTTTTAATAATTCGTTGTTGGTTTCTTTGAGATCGCTGTTCGTCAGCAACAATGATTTTATCCGCTTGTTCAATGAAAATATTTGATCGGTCAAGTCTGATATCGAGTCGTTCATATAATTTTAATTCCTCTCTTTTTACATTAATTTCAAATACAAGGCGGTTATAGTCGCCCTTCGGTGTTTGGATGTCGTCTCGTTCCGCCTGTACTGTTTTACTACCCAATTTTTTGGTGGGTAGCTTATCAATTCCTTGTTCTGCATAACTGCGGTGGTCTATACGATCGTCAATGTGTGAAAATTCTAAATAGTCGTTTGCCATAGTTGCCCATCTTTCTCGCAAATTAATTATTTGGTCTTGGGTTTTTGGTAAACCTAGCTTACCCAATTTAGTATTGCTTAACTCTAGGTTAGTCTTTTCACCCAATACCAATGAATTATTTTCGCCAAGTGTTGCGGTGCGTGTAGTCATTAAAATATGCGCATGATGGTTTCTTTGGTCGCCATCCTTACTTGGTTCATGAATAGCAAAATCTATCGCTACGTTGTAATTTTTAGCTAGGTATTCTGTAAACTCTTGCACAAGCTCGGCGCGGTTTATCTCATCCAACTCATACGGTAAATTAATAATAATTTCTCTTGCCGTGCGTGCGTCGATTCTCTTTTCTACTTTCTCTGCTGTGTTCCAGACTCGCTGTCTGTCTAAGTAAACTTTCTCACCTTTTTCAAACATAAAACATTCTGAAAATACTACGCCTTTTTTATTGGTGTAATCATGCGTTTTGTCTGTGCGTTCATCATACAAAATGCCACCACAACGATACGCAGCAGCAGCGGTTGACGTTCTGCCACTCTTTCTACTTATGGTTGATGTGTTCAAGTGAAAAATAGCCATTTCGTTATTTTGTCCTGTGCGTTGGTCTTGGGTCTTGGCTTTGGCTTTTCACCCACTTTATAAAAGATGTCATACAGACGTTTTATAAAGTGGGTAGGGGATTGCAAAGGGGGTTTTTTCCCCTTGCCGAACTGATTTCTCAAATGTTGGAATGAAACGCTAGTGTAAAGTAAACATTTGTGAAGTCGTAAGTTCACCCTTATCAGGGTTTAGATCGCTATGGTTGGGTGAAAATTTGGTACTTGCTGGCGGTCTAGGTGGATGATATACTCAGCTTTAAATTATTGCAAGTTACTGATTTTAAAAGATTTATTATATATATGATGTTTAAAAGTAAGGGGTTGGTATGGCTGATATAAAACAAAAAATTAATGATTTAAGAGATGAAATAGCAAGACTTGAGAAAAAAGCTAAGTCAGAGGACACTGCACAAAAGGTAGTTATTGGTGGAATGTTGTTATCACTTGCTCGCAAAAATAAAGACATAACAAAAATGACTTTGGCATGGATTGATGAGAATGTAACACGCAAAAATGATTTAGATAGACTTAAACCAATTATTGCTGAATTGAATGAATTTCTTGATCCAACTACGGCAGTTATTCAAGATGAGCAAAAAGAAAATGCTCAAGAAAATTCTAATATGGTTGATGATGTTGGGGTGGTTGGTGTTCGAGGTGAGCAACAACAAACAAACTTTTTAAACAATGCAATGACCAATGTTTAAAGCAAAAGGATTGTTTTTATTGAAGTAGTGATAGCTTACTCAATAAGTATTATTATAGATACTTAGTTATATCCTTAAAACTCTCAATAGCGTTTTTTGGACTCTCACTATCCAAAATCCCATCCATACAATGGTCAATATGGTCAGTAATTAATACGCGTTTGGCACTATTAATGGATTTCTCAACCGCATGAAGTTGTTGAGCAATATCGTTACAAGAGCGATGTTGCTCAAGCATATCAATAACAGTTTCTAAATGCCCTTTAGCCCTTTTTAAACGATTAATAATCGCAGGATGGCTTTCATGTAAATGGTCATGTTCAGTGTGGTTGGTCGCTGTCATAATTTACTCCTTACATACATTATACTGTGTCTTATCATCAAATAGTGATTTAACATTAATATCCTATATGGGGGGATATAGGATATAATATAGTCAATGAAAATTTGATTAGGAAGTTATTATGTTTGAGATTTTAAAACATCGAACGTATCGGCATTTATTTTTAGCCCAAGTGATTGCTTTGATTGGTACAGGCTTAATTACCATTGCCTTATCTTTACTAGCGTATGACTTAGCCAAAGATAAAGCAGCACAAGTTCTAGGCATTGCTTTAGCCATTAAAATGATTGCTTACATTATGGTTGCCCCTGTCGCTTCGGCTTATGCGGAACGGTTGCCTAGAAAAAAGGTTTTAGTGACACTCGATATTATCCGAGCAGGTACAGCCCTTTTCTTACCCTTCGTAACAGAAATTTGGCAAATTTATTTACTCATTTTTATTTTACAATCGGCATCGGCTGCCTTTACCCCGACCTTTCAAGCGGTGATACCAGACGTATTACCCGATGAAAAAGAATATACCAATGCCTTATCACTATCTCGGTTGGCATCAGATTTAGAAAATATTATCAGCCCGATGTTAGCAGGTTTGTTACTCACAGTAATTAGCTATCACAACTTGTTTTTAGGTACGGTCTTAGGCTTTATTGGTTCAGCCTTGTTTGTGATAACGACCCAATTACCAACTGCTAAACCATCTAAAGTGACTGGCGTATTGGCTCGCATTAAGCAAGGGGCAACTATATATTTTCATACGCCACGCTTAAAAGGCTTATTAGCATTAAATTTAGCGATTGCATCTGCTAGTGCAATGGTGATTGTCAATACCGTTGTGTTGGTACAATCTACCTTCAAATTGACCGAACACGCTACCACTTGGGCATTTGGGTTATTTGGTCTAGGGTCAATGTTGGCAGCCTTTACTTTGCCCAAAGTGCTTGATAAATTTAATGACCGTTTAGTGATGATAGGCGGTACAACCGTATTGGTAGTAGGTTTATTTGCAGGGGTGTTTTTAACAAGCTATAACTGGTTATTGGCATTATGGTTTATGTTAGGTATTGGCTACTCAGTTTCGCAAACGCCCACAGGTCGATTGATTCGTAAGTCAGCAAGTTCAGAGAACCGCACAGCGTTATTTGCTGCCCAATTTGCCTTTTCTCATGCGTGTTGGTTGATTACTTATCCTTTGGTAGGGTGGCTAAGTAGTCATTTAGGCACAATCAATGCGTTTTTTTACCGATGGCAATGTTAGCCTTAATAGCCTTAGTAACTGCCATAGTGGTTTGGAAAAAAGAAACCGATATCCCACATACCCATAGCCATGATGACTTACCTGCTGACCATGAACACTTTACCAATTTTGGTAAAGGTAACAACCATCGTCATGCGTTTATTTATGATGGATTGCATTAAGTTTTTAGGAAAGTTTTTCGTTAAAAACACTTGTTATTAATGAATAACCAATAGCCACAAAATCTGTGGCTTTTTTGA
>NZ_AP031600.1:0-16084 GCF_041154765.1 Moraxella sp. K23 | reverse complement strand
GATGAATAGTTATCGAGCTATGAAAGTTATGCAGATTCTAGGGATGAATGTGAATCGGGGTCATTTGACGTATTTTAGTAGTGCTCCGTATGGTAATGCTAAGGTTGAGCAAAACCACCAAGAATGTGAGTTTATGTTGTCTTTGATTCAAGAGAATAAGAAAGTTTATAAAAAGATGCTAAATCGGTTTATTGAGGCTTTTGTATATGATTTAAAACTGGGTTGGAATGTTGATGATAAGACTGAAAAGTGATGTTCAAAATTGCTATTTTTCAGCTTTTAATTTTTAAAAATAAAAAATCTCTTTTTTATAGTTTTATAGTTTTATAGTTTTATAGGGGGTCGCAAAGCCGCTTGGGTTAAGGGTTTTTAGCGTTATATAAATACGTTTGGTCGGCAATATAAATACGTTTGGTCGGCAATATAAATACGTTTGGTCGGCAATATAAATACGTTTGGTCGGCAATATAAATACAAAAATATATTTTGTATTTATAAATTAAAAATATTAAGATGTATTTATATTTATAAGGATGTTTTAGCATGGGAAATTTAGTGGTTAAAGACAATGCGTTAATCGAAGCTAGTCACAAATTGAGTGAAGTTGAGCAACGTTTAATTTTATTAGCAATTTTAAAGGCTCGTGAAGTTGGTGATAAAGTTGAAGAATTA
The DNA here is from genome assembly GCF_041154765.1 of Moraxella sp. K23. Classification (NCBI taxonomy): domain Bacteria; kingdom Pseudomonadati; phylum Pseudomonadota; class Gammaproteobacteria; order Moraxellales; family Moraxellaceae; genus Moraxella; species Moraxella sp. K23. The sequence goes on along the minus strand of NZ_AP031600.1, from coordinate 15,412 downwards.
AAAGATAAAGAATTGGTCATCCATGCTAGTGATTACATGAATGCGTTTGGTGTTGATAGGGATGCAGGGTATAAGAGCCTTAAAAAAGCGGTAATGGGTTTATATCAAGCTGAATGGGGCTATCACTATATCAATTCTAAAGGAAATGTGGTTGTACGTTATGAACGCTTTACCCAATCTGCGGTTTATATCGAAAATGAAGCGACAGTGAAATTTATGTTTGCCAATGCCATTATTCCCATGCTCGTTGAGTTGGAACGTAACTTTACCAGTTATGAGATTGAGCAAGTGGCACATCTACGAAGTCGCTATGCCATGCGGTTGTATGAGTGTTTGATTCGCTTTAAAGCTAGTAAAACACTGACCATTACCTTAGATGAGTTGCGCTTTCGCTTTGGTTTGTTGCCTGATGAATATATTTTAATGAGTAATTTTAAAAATAGGGTTTTAGACTTAGCAGTCAGAGAAATTAATGCTAATACCGATATTACCGTCAGTTACGACCAGCACAAACAAGGTCGCACCATTACAGGTTTTACCTTTAAGTTTAAACAAAAAGCTAAAGTCAAGACCGCTAAGGCGGAGCAAGACAAGCGTGATCCCAATACGCTCGATATGTTTGTACCAATGACGGATAGTCAACGTTTTGCTTTTGCCAAAAAAATATCCAAACTGCCTGAAGTCTCGCATTTGGCGAAAGGCCAAGCAAATACCAGTTATGATGCCTTTGCCGAACAAATTGCTAAGGATTTATTGAATAACGACAAACAAAAGGTTTATTTACCGTTTTTAGAAAAAGTTGGATTTAAATTACAATAAAATTAAGATGAATAGAAAACTAATTTCAATGAATTTTTTATCAAAATAAAGTATTAGGACTTACGCATTGACGGATTCAAAAAAGTATTAAAATGCTTTATAAAGTATCTGTGATCAGACGAATTAAACATGCTTCTACAGCAACTTGTACATTACCCATTTATATGGGCTTTCTCATGACAGAACCGAACTCTATTAGCTGCACACAACTTGCCGAGACTTATAACATCTCGCATGATAGTGTAAATCGCTTTCTAGAGCGTGAAGACTACACACCTCACGACCTATATCAAGAATCAATTCAACATATTGATAATAATAAACTTATAGTCAGTATTGATGATACTGTTTTAGATAAACCATATAGTCAACATATGGACTTGGTTAGCTATTTTTGGTCAGGCAAACACCACCGATCCGTCAAGGGTATTAATCTCCTTACCTTGTATGCGACAGATCAAAATGGTCAAAATATTCCAATTAATTTCCGAATTTATGACAAATCTGAAAGTAAAACCAAGAATGATTACTTTATGGATATGTTAAGTGAAGTACTCAGTTGGGGTGCAAAGATTCAATTTATTACAGGTGATAGTTGGTATTCATCGACTGGAAATCTAAAAACCATAAGAAAATATGGTATTCGATTTATGTTTGGTATCGACTGTAACCGTAAGGTTTCCCCAGAAAAAGGACAATGGTTTCAACTGCGTTTATTGCCAGATTTCCATCAGGGTCAAGTGGTCTGGCTCAAAGATTTTGGCTTTGTACAATTATTTAAGACTCAGTTAAAAGAACAGCAGAGGTTTTATATTGTGCATCAAGATGAAGATGATTTATTGTCCTTTGAAGGTTTTCATGAATTACATTCAAGTCATTGGAAAATAGAGCAATATCACCGGGTGATTAAACAGGTTTGTCATATTGAAAAGTTTCAAGTAAGACGATCTAAACTGATTTTGAATCATATTTTTTCAGCCTTGATGGCCTACGTTGAGATACAAAAGAACCAGTTTGAGCGGATCTTTGAAAATATATATCGTTGGCAGAAGAAATTATTTAGACCAATTATCAAAAACTTCATTGATGACTTTATTCTCGATAAAAATCATCTGCTACCACAGAGAATCTATAAATAATAGTGCGTAAGTCCTATTATCTTATAAGATTTGACTTCAAAAATTACATATCGCGCTCTAAAGTCAAGTCTTTAAAATGAGCAGTGTGCAATATAAAAATCATTCAAATGCACTAAAAAACAGTTTGTGAGAGAGGAATAGTAGATGAATACGCGATCTACCATTATGGATACCAATAGCTTCCGTGCCGAGCATGCGAGTGCACTAGATTCTGAAACCCGAAAACTGACCGATCGACGTAGCCAAAATTTAGGTGAATCTTACCGCTTGTTTTATCGAAACCCAGTGCATCTTGTAAAAGGGCAAGGACAATACCTTTGGGATGCTGCAGGCAATCAATACTTGGATGCTTATAACAATGTCGCTAGTATAGGACATTGCCATCCTGCGGTAATCAATGCCGTAAATGAACAAATGCAAATGTTGAATACACATACTCGTTATTTACATGAGCGCATTTTAGATTATACCGACGAACTTTTAGCGACCACACCGACTGAAATTAACAAAGCCATGTATATGTGTACGGGTTCTGAGGCGAATGATTTGGCCATTCGTATTGCCCGTGAATACAGTGGTGGTACGGGTATTATTGTGTCGCAAGAAGCCTATCATGGTACTAGTGATCTTACTTCGGGCTGTTCGCCTGCGCTTGGTACAGGACAGACCTTAGCTGCTACAACTCGTTTGGTGGCAGCACCTGATCAATATCGTTTTGAGGGTGAAGATTTAGGTGACTGGTTCGCCGCGCAAATTCAAGCACAAATTGATGATATGAATGCCAATGGCATCAAGTTTGCAGGCTTCTTAGCCGATTCCATTTTTTCATCAGACGGGGTAATGCCAAATCCTATTGGTTTCCTGAAAAAAGCAGTGGATGTAGTGCATGCCAATGGTGGTATTTTCATTGCTGATGAAGTACAGCCTGGTTTTGCTCGTACAGGCGATTCTTTTTGGGGTTTTGGGCGTCATGGTGTGGTGCCCGACATCATTACCACAGGCAAGCCGATGGGCAATGGTATTCCAGTATCAGGTTTACTCGCGAAAGATCATGTGTTGTCTGCCTTTAGTCAAAAAATCCCTTATTTCAATACCTTTGGGGGGAATCCTGTGGCGATGGCAGCGGCGCAGGCCGTGCTGAAAACTATTCAAGAAGAAGAGTTACAAGCCCATAGTCAGCGCCTTGGTGGCCTACTTTTGACAGAATTGCGTAAGCTGATGGAAAAGTATGACTGTGTTGGTGATGTGCGTGGTGCTGGTTTATTCATTGGTTTCGAATTGGTACAAGATCGTTTCACCAAAATGCCTGATAAAGCTCTGGCACTGGATTTGATTGAAGAATTGCGTAATACGCATCGTGTGCTGACCTCTGTTGCGGGACCATATGGCAATGTCTTGAAGTTACGTCCACCATTGGTGTTCCAAGAAAAGGATATTGATTGGTTGGTTGGAGCGTTGGATCAAGCCTTAAGTAAACTGCAAAAATAAACTTAAATGTCATACATATTTAACCCCGCTCAATGAGCGGGGTTTCTTTTTTATTGATGTCTTACCACTTAATGTCGTAATTGGCGTGGTGTACAGCCAAACCAACGCTTGAATGCACGGGAAAAGGCACTGACTTCGGAATAGCCTAATAAAAATGCTACTTCAGAAATCGGTAAATTCTTCTGTTGAATATAGTGTTTGGCCAGTTCATAACGAACTTGATCAATTAGTTGAGTAAAGGTGATGTCGTGTGATTTTAAGCGCCGTGATAAGGTACATGGACTCATATGTAAATCTAGTGCAACTTTTTCCAAGTTGGGTTCACCATGAATCAAATCTTGCTGAATGTGTGCACGGACTTGATTGGTTAAACTTTGTGACTGCGATTGCGTATTCAGAATTTTTAAAGTGCCGAGCATCATGGTGAGCAGCAACGGGTCTGACTGTGGCATTGCGGTTTTAAGGTCTGATTTGGCAATCAAAATTGAATTGAATGGCTGATCAAAAAACACTGATGCATTAAACAGTTTCCTGTGTTCTTGCCAAAACTCGGGACGTGGGTGTTCAAAATGAATTTCGCGTGGTGAATAGTGTGTGCCCAAGACTTCACGAATTACATTCATAAACATGCCCACTGTGAGTTCGGCATCTTGTCGTCGCGATAAAATTGCACCATGCTGGACTTGGTAGTCGAAACGATAGGCATCATTGACTTCAACCATACGGCATAAAGTATCTTTTTGATGCAGATTAAAATGTGAGGTCATGTTCTTTAATGCATCTTCCAGCGATGCTGAACATAAACCAATATAGCCAATCAGTCCTAAAGCTTTGGGATGAAATTGCTGTCCATAATGCAGTCCGAAATTATCGCAATGTGATAGTTTTGCGGATTGTTCCAAGACTTCGCAATAATTGGTGAGTTGCAAACTGAGGGTGGGGCTGAGCAATAATTCAGGATTAATACCACTGATCCCAAAAATGCGATCGACATCGGCACCTTTATGCAGAATAAAGTCACTTAGGCCTGTCGCGGCAGCTGATAAAATGCCTTGGTTGCTGATGTCTTGAGCGTTGATGGAGAGAGGATTAAATTGAATCATGCATAGCCTCTTTTAATACAGAACCGTTATTGTTCTAAATTATGCAAGAGCTATGCCATTCAATGCTTTACGGTTTGGTTCTGCCTACAGGTATTTTTTTATATACCTGCTGGAATTTGGTTGTTAAGATATTTTTTGCAAAGTCGCACAGTTTCATCCGACCATTGCGCTCCCAAACTTTTGGCCATGTCGGTATAGGCATGTGAACCGAACCAAGCCATCAATTGGATTCTACGTTGCATAATAAAGGTGGGAACCAACGCATACTCTTCTGCACTCACATGCCCAATTTTTTCATAACCATTCAACCATTGTTCGACCCACTTGGGTGCAGCAGTATAGTGTTCATTAAAACTAATTGCTGCAGCTAAGTCATGCATAAACCAGCCCATGCCGCAGTCGTCAAAATCAATCACACCAACCTTTTTTTCATTCAACAACAGATTGGTCAGTCTGAGGTCAGCATGGATCAGCCCATAGTGATCTTTGGACTTCCCAAATTGATTTAGCTCGGTGGCAACACGGCAAATTGCCTCATCAATCACGGCATGATCTACCGATTTTAACTGTGGGGCATGACGCCAGTCACCCCAATGTCCATCGGCAAAAACCATACTTTCATGATCCCAAACAATACGTTGGAAGTCGGCTGGCATCTCCCATGTTTTACTGTGCAGGTGCAGTTGTGCTGTGATTTCACCCAACTGCTTAAAATCACATGGATCGACATTATCTGCTGTAGGCATTACACCTTTCACCCAATGAAAGAGCACTGCATGCCTTGAAATATCTGGACTGAGTGCCAATGTTTGGACTTTATCTTCATGACAGTCGGTAATGGCAATCGGCACCGCGATGCCATGCGCATTTAACGCATCTAGCCATGCTAGTTCACTTTCGATTTGTTGTTTGGAATGATAATTGGGACGATGAATGCGTAGTGCATATTGTTGTTGAGCGGTTTTCACAACAAAGGTGGCATTTTCAGATTGGCAGAGTAATTTGATCTCGCCTTGATAGCATGCTGGATAGGTTTGCATGGCTTTTTTTGCCAATTCGTAGAGTTGTTGAATGCTTAAATATTCATTTTGTTGGACGCTCATGTTGTAATCCTTTTCATGCTGATCTTGGGTGCGGAATCCCAGACTTTGAGCTGATCTTATAAAAGAAAAAAAAGAGCAACTTGACTTCAAGCGACTATGCTCATGATTTATTGTCAAGTTTAAAGCCGATATTTCACCGATATTAAAGTGGTCGAATTTGGTGAAAAGGTGATCAAGCATCATGAAAAATGAAATGATAATGACGGAGAGTGTCGCAGATAACACCGAATATTTTGCCCAACGCCAACTGAAAAAGGGTGCCGTCGGTTGGTTACTGTTGGTGGGGTTAGGGGTGTCTTATGTGATTTCGGGTGACTTCGCAGGTTGGAATTTTGGTATTGCGCAAGGTGGTTGGGGCGGATTATTTGTTGCTACGATTGTAGTGGGATTTATGTATCTATGCATGAGCTTGTCGATGTCAGAAATGTCGACCATGCTGCCAACAGCAGGCGGGGGCTATAGTTTTGCGCGAGTGGCGTTTGGGCAATTTGGTGGTTATCTTACAGGGACTGCAATTCTGATTGAATATGCAGTCGCACCTGCCGCAATTGCAGTTTTTATTAGCAATTATTGTGAAGCTTTATTTGGCATAGGTGGCTGGCCGATTTATCTGTTTTGCTATGTGTTTTTCATGGCAATTCATTTAAAAGGTGCAGGTGAGGCTCTGAAAATAATGTTTGGCATTACCGCAATTGCTTGTGTGGCGCTGTTGGTGTTTATAGTGGCAATGGTTCCACACTTTAATGCTGCCAATTTATTTAATATTGCAGTAATGCCAAATACTGCGGGGGCGAGTTCATTTTTGCCTCTCGGTTACATGGGCATTTGGGCTGCTGTCCCGTTTGCAATCTGGTTTTTCCTTGCAGTTGAAGGCGTGCCTTTGGCTGCTGAAGAAGCCAAAGATCCAGTCAAATCTTTACCACGTGGTTTAATTGGTTCAATGTTGATTCTGGCTGCATTTGCCCTGCTGATTTTGTTTTTAAGTGCTGGTGCGATGGGTGCAGAGCAAGTGAAAAACTCAGGAGCACCATTGGTTGATGCATTAATTGCAGTCTATGGACAGCATTCATGGATTGCCAGTTTTGTGAATTTTGTGGGATTAGCAGGTTTAGTAGCAAGCTTCTTCTCGATTATTTATGCTTATTCGCGTCAAGTGTTTGCCCTATCGCGTGCAGGTTATTTACCGAAAATATTATCGCTCACCAATAATAAACAAGCGCCGAAATGGGCGATTGTGATTCCTGGGGTAATTGGCTTTGTATTGTCATTAACGGGTGAAGGAGATTTGCTGATTTTGATTGCGGTGTTTGGTGCCACCATTTCTTATGTGTTGATGATGATGTCGCATATTAAATTGCGTTTTTCCCGTCCAAATTTAGCACGACCATATAAAACACCCGGCGGCATCGTCACTTCAAGTATAGCATTGGTTTTGGCCTGTGCTGCAGTGGTGGCTGGTTTAATGGTTAATCCAAAAGTATGGTGTTTGGCAGCGCTAATTTATGGTTTATTCATTCTTTATTATCTGCTGTATAGCAGACATCATCTGGTGGAAGGCACGCCTGAACAAGAGTTTGCATCTATTGAAATCAGAGATGAATAGTTGAGTGAAATTTACCTAATTTTTAAGAATATCAATCCCATTTTTAATGGGCTTGATATTCTTAAATGCTCATTAAATTATTTGGTGGTGTTTTAAAAAGTATGCTGAGATTAAATGAAGCCATTATTGATGTAAAAGAAGGTTAAGTCGAAGGCTTTAAAATGGTTTTCAAGCTTTTTGGAGAAATTGCAACTTCTTCTAAAACCACGCCTTATTCGATGCCTTATTTTGCAATTATTACCTTCAATTCCTACAGTAAACAACTTACCAATACTTTGCTTGCAGTTTTTAAAAGCAGTGATGAAACTGTCCCAATGATCACTTGCAATTCGGGTCTAGTGAATACCTAATTGTTTAAGCTTTGTCTTCAACCTTTGGACTGTAGCTAAATGTCTCTTACCCCAAACATAAGCAACAATCTCACCTGTTTCTCGATGGTAGGCGTAAATAAGCCATTGTTTATAGGACTTACGCATTGACGGATTCAAAAAAGTATTAAAATGCTTTATAGAGTATCTGTGATCAGACGAATTAAACATGCGGTGGTGTTTCAAAAAGTATGCTGAAACAAAGTAGGTTGAATTTTGATAAAATAGAGAAATGCGAATAATTCTAGAAATCAAATGTCCAACCTGCCTCAGTGACAGTATAAAGAAAAATGGCATCAAAGTAGATGGGTGACAACTACCTTGACAAACACCGAATATATCTATTATGAAATTACCAATTTGCTGACTTCCATTTATAGCTATTGGTCTAAAAAATGTGCTGCTGTAGGGATAAGCATAGAATTCGAATTTTATCGAAAACAATTAATTATTAGGCTTATGCTGTTTTCGCCCATGCCATTTAAATGAATTCAAAACATCATGGAGAATTTCCTGTAAATGAACCATTGAATGAGGGGAAACATCAATTTCACCATAATAGCCGTCAGCCTTAGTTGCTCCATATTTAGAGCCATTCAAGCCATTCAATACCAATGCTCCACCGTTTGGAGCATGTATAAATCCGTTATTAATGGGCTTTAAATCTAAGGGTTTTGGATTTTTACCAGCCCCCAAGCCTCTGGAGCGATCCTCTAAGTGTTGAGCAGTATTACGTACACCTATTAGATCAGGAAAAATACTTAACATTTTTTTATGTATATCTGAAATAGTCTCAGGGACATTATCTTCTTTGGACAATACTGCTAAAAATTTAGCAAATCCATCTAAAGCATATAGAAATGCTTGTGCGTATAAAAATACTAAATTATCTTCAAATTCTGCTGGTGGACTTCCTTGCTGCCATTTCTCTCTCTTAAAAATAATATCCGTTTGCAAACTAACTTCATCATAAATTTCATACAAACTTTTCCCTTGAGTAAGAAGCTGCATCTCTATTTCATTTCTAATTTCTTGTTTTCTTTGAGTATCGGCATCCCAAGTATCTTTTATAGATACACTTGTCCTAGCGTTTTTTGTAGAAGTAAAAAGATTTAAAGCTAAATTTGCTTCAAAAAATTTTGATTGTAGAGAATCAAGTTGGTTTTGTATTTTCCAAGCCCATTCACGATCTTCATAATCAAGCCATGTACCAGGAACAATAACTTCAAATACGAACATATTGACTCCATATTTCCACATAAAATTTTGAAGCTATTTGATAGTGGTAGCCTCTTATGAATAGCATATAGTAAAAACACTAAAATTTGTTCTTTATATTTCCTAGTGTATTAATATTACAGAAGAAATTTAATTTGAGGCAAATACAGATTTAGCGGTCAGCACAGAATTCGGAGAAAATAGTACGTCAAAGAATTAAATAAATGTACTTACCGCCCTATATTTTTCGTTCTCTGTGTTTACCCGAAGTTGGGGTAAAGCGTTCAAATTCCCAGGCTCAAGCCAAACCTTTAGCACCAGACTTATACTAGGTAACTATGATAAAATATAATGATTTAGGGCTACAGTAATGAATATGATGTTAGATTTAGAAAACTTGACTGATTGGCGTGACTTGCCATTGTCTAACCCTAAAGGAAAGCTAAAAGTAGGCACTCTATTTAGTGGAATTGGAGCGATTGAGCACGCTTTGGAACGATTAGACATTAATCATGAAATAGTTTTTGCAGGCGATATTGATAAATTTGTAAAACAAAGCTATGAAGCTAATTATAGTGGTAAATTGCAGAATTGGCATAACGATGTCACAGAGTTTAATGCCGAGCCTTTTTTAAATCAGATTGATTTATTAGTGGGTGGTAGCCCTTGCCAAGCCTTTTCAATGGTAGGAAAGCGACTAGGGTTAGAAGATGTTAGAGGTACGTTATTTTATGATTTTGCGAGGGTAGTTAGCCAAAGTCAGCCTAAAGTATTTATCTATGAGAACGTTAGGGGACTGATAAACCATGACGAGGGCAGGACTTGGCAAGTGGTGCAAGATGTTTTTCACGACTTAGGATATAAAATTTATTCAAAGGTTCTAAATAGCCGTGATTATGGGATTCCACAAAACCGTGAGCGAATTTTTGTGATTGGTTTTAAGGATGAACAGATAGATTTTACCTTTCCAAAACCTATCCAATTAGAAAGCACTATGCAGGATTTCCTAGAAGATTATATTGATTCAAAATATTATCTCAAAGAAAAAGGCGTAAAGTTCGTTACCAGTTCCAAAAATAAAAATAAACGTTATACTCAAATTAATGGCGATATTATGCTATGTCAAAAGGCTAATCAGCAGTTTAATTGGCATGGGGATTTTGTCTTTGAACCTTGTGAAAATCAAGAGTTTGACGAGTTTGTTTTTGATGTTAATGAGGTTGAGGAAAAGTATTATCTATCGGATAAGGTAAGAGACTATGTGTTGGCAGGTGGCACTAAGAATTTTAAAACTAGCACAGCCACAGACTTACCAGTAGCTAGACCGCTATTGCAAAGTATGCACAAAATGCACAGAGCAGGGGTAGATAATTATGTCACTCACACAGGTAGAATAAGAAAATTAACACCAAGAGAGTGTTTGCGTTTAATGGGCTTTAGGGATAGTTTCCAAATCGCTGTTAGTGATACTCAAATGTATCGCCAAGCAGGGAATAGCATCGTGGTTGATGTGTTAATCGCCTTGCTAAAACAAATGGATATTACCCAATTTGCGGAACAACCAAATGAGCAATAATTTTCAATTAATCACGATTGGTGATACTGAATACGCTATTGTCGATTCAATCCAAAACTTGCGAGCTGAAGATAGTTTTATTGTACCCAAAAACAAAATGCAGTTTTTTGATGGCAGTGGCGAATCTCGTAAGTATATTGGTAGCTATAAGGGTGAAAATGGGCAGCGTTTAAGTGCTTTTTTTGAGTTCGATAAATGGGGCGAAGCAAGCCTTGATGAAAATGGCAAACGTGCGAACTATTTACCTATTCAAACTAACACCTGTTTTTTTAGTAAAAAAAACCTGATCAAATATTTAGAAGATGCCAAAGTTGAGTATTTCGCCCAAGAGCAGTTATATAAAACCAATATTGCCCAATACTATCACCAACGGTTAGATAAGGTTAAACAGCTCACAGATGATTATCTGTTTTTCTCAATTCATGATGTTTCTGATTTACCGAATAAGCAAAATAGGGCTTATATTCGTTCTCATGACTTAGTTTGGAAACTATGGCGAGAATTGGTTTTGCCCAAAATCAGTTATTTATCAATTTTAAAACTTTTACCAACAGATACTAACTTATCAAACACACAGCCCCTATTTTATTTTAGGGTATTCCTTGATTATCAATTTCGCTCTATCGTTCACCCTAGCTTGCTGATGTTGCCAACATTTGAGCCTGCGACACCAGTAGAGTTAGTGCTTGATGAAGCCCAAGCTATTGCTAAAGAAAGAGTATATCGCAAGGGGGCAATCAAGTATCGTAACCAAGTCATTGAGCATATGCCCCAATGTCCGTTTACGAAAATTAGTGACGAACGATTATTGATAGCTAGTCATATCAAACCTTATCAAGTTTGCATGAATGAAGATAATGAAGCCCAAGCCCTTGATTATCTTAATGGATTAGCACTAACACCCACTTATGACAAATTGTTTGACCAAGGGTATATTACTTTTTTAGATAGTGGCGAAATGATCTGTGGTACACAGCTTTCAGCCTTGACTTGGCAGAAACTAAATATCAATCCGAATGCTAAAAATATTATGCGGATATATCCAGAGAATAGAGAATTTTATTTAGACTATCATCGTCAGTTTGTGTTTTTAGATGATATAAATACTATTGATTAATGTTTATTGAGGTCTAGCTATCTAAAGCTTATAAACAAGAGGAAAGAGTTATGAAATATAATTTAAAGGGTTTTGACCAATTAAAGAAGAATCTCTCAGAGTTATCTGGCACTCATACTATTCCACTGGATGATCTTATGACTCCTAGTTTTATATCTAGTTGCAGTCAATATTCGGATTTCGAGGAGCTACTGGAAGCTTCTGGGTTCAAGGTAGAAACAGAAGAAGATTTTGCAGCCATCCCAGATCAGGAGTGGGAGCAATATATTCAAACCAATACATCTTATGAAAGCTGGATAGAAATGCAAGAAGCTGCTGGAGTTAGCTATATCCAGTCAAAGTTACTTAAAGGCTTAAAGTAGAATTCTGAGCTGACGCCTACTAATGAGAATATTATGAAAAAATTCCTTAAAACAACATTAGAAATTCCTACAATAGCAGTTTTCCAAGGTATAAATAAAATTATTGGACTTGAGGGCGATATTGAGGAAACGGAATTCGTTATTGATGAAGGTAATCTAATAGTAGCAAAGGGAAATTTTGAACCTTGGCAATTATATGTTGTATTTGAATATAGTAAATTTGAACTCATTCCCGATTCACTCAAGAGGGTAGATAAAGAATATTTCTCTGCTATGGTTACAATAAATTACCTAGATAGCCTTACTGTAGAAAAAAATATAACTTTCAGCTATCCAACTGGAACAGAGGGATGGGATATAGGAATAATAAAAAGTCCTAAAAGTGTACTTTTTGATTCTTTTGTCTTTTTTCATCCGTCTAATGGCCTAGATGAAGAAGCTATATTTAATGAAAAGAATATAGCTTGTGAGTGCAATATTACATTCTTTTTCAAACACGCCAAAACTCCTGATTTACAAAGACCTTTACCCTTAGAAGTTAAATATGTCGGAATAGTAATTACAGAAGAAGGGAGAGATGTAAGAAATAGAATGAATGAGCATAGAGTGAATGATATGGATTTTCTCAAACCTAATAATCCATATAAACAAGTTGGATGTCTTTTATATCGTACTAAAGAAAAGAATTATACTGATTTAGACTTTGAACAGTTAAATAGGGTCTTAGAAGCAAGCATGATTCAGTATTTTAAACCCAAATATAATAAACAAAATCGTGATTTCCCTAGAAATAAAACTCCAATTAGGACGTTACTGATAGATAAAGGTTATAGTAACATTCAAATTGAGCTTATTTCCTACGATGATACCGTCCTATTATCTGATAATATCAGCAGTTCAAATAAACACAATATTAATATTACAATTTGAACCGTCCTGATTTTATCGGAGACAGGTTTGCTTGAGTCAGGCAGCATTGCCTAACATTTTTAGTGAACAATAGTAGATATTTTCCGCATCAAGAGGCGGCACATACCATTGGTAGAATGCAATAATTCATGGTTGTACCAGTGTACCCAATCAAGGGTTGCTAGAGCAACATGGGGTCAGCACAAAAAGCTACTACTTACGAATATTAATAGAAATACTGTTAGGCTTTACCTCATAATCAAAGCTGTACTTACTATTTACGCTAACAATATCATTCATTACCTCATCAATAATCTTAGTATCATAGTGGGTTAAGATATTAGCTGTTTGATGGTCCAAGCCTTCATCTTTCATAATGTTAATTTTTTCAACAATAACCCCATTAATTTGACTAAATATCTTTTGGTACTCAAAATCGTGAGTGATCCTAAGAATAGTCTCACTAGGGGTTTCAAACCCTTCAGATAGTCTCTCTAGATTTTTGTAGGCATCATCGTTGATTCGGATTGTTTGTGGCATAAAACCTCTGTCATTTATTTTGTTTTTTGTACAATGTATACAATGTATACAAAGTTTGCAATACATTTTTTTGCATTGCTTCAAAATGGGTGATGTGGTCACTCAACTCTCTAAGCGCGTTCCTTAATCTAAGTTCTCAATTTAATACCTTGGTCTCGGCGATGAATATTTCGGCTTTTCAGGGTCAATCGGTTTAGGTTGAGTATCGATCGGTTTTTTCACCCACCTTAGCTCCTCTACACCAATGTGATATTTCTTTGCGTTCTGCTCGGCTTTGTGAGCATAAATCCCTATAAAGTCAGCTTGGGCTTGTTTTATTCGCTCATTTTTCGAGGCAATGGTCTCTTTTTTGGCATTGGGGGTTGTGGTATTGCTTGGATCAGCAATTTGTTTAGCTTGATAATTGGCAAAATCAAAGCTTTCATCAAACACAAAGCCTTTCAATCGTATCGGTTTTTGCCCATCGGCAGGGGTCACGCTGATAAATTTGGCACTTTGCCGTGTAACCGTTAGTCCAATCTCAGGCATCGACTCTAATTCTTTCACCACATCCTCACGCTTTTTGAGTTTGCCACTCATGAGTTTAAAGCCTAGGTATGCTTCGATTTGCGTTTTAAGGCTCTTATAGCTCGTTTTAGGGCTTTGGTTGCTGTCATAAGGGTTTATTAGCCTAGCATGGCTTATATCGTCAGGATCGCTTAATTTAAAGCGATTATTGGTCAGTGTTTGCCATGCTCGAAAATACTTAGCATCTTGACCATGATAGTAAGGTTGCAACCGTTTACCTGTGTAAAGTTCGGTATTGGGTATCAGAAAGTTTAACTCTAGGCGTGGTTTGCCTGTTTTGGGGTCTTTCTTGTCAGTATGCTCGACCCAAAGTACGTTATATCTATCATGAACCATCCCTGCAAACATAGCTTTCTCAAAGTCTTGAATGATGGCTTGTTTGTCTGCCTCACTAATCGCATCAGGGGCTTCTTCAAACGATAATACCCCAGCAGTATATCTACGAGCAAAGTTACTGCTGTTAATCATAGCTTGGGTAACCAAAGGATTGCCACTGACAATCCTTGCCCCAGCTCGCAATTTTCCCTCGCTCATATAATCGTTACCCAGCAGATAATTGATAGGGGCATTACCTGAGCCTTTGCCTCGGCTAAAAATTTTCAACAGCATACCAATTCCCCTTTAATCCTGTTCCGCTTGGGTGACAAGTTGGTCAAGCAAAGCATTGGCTTTAGCCAATTCCTGCAATACTTGGACGTCTAGCTGTTTTTCGGTATTGGCGTGCCTTGCGATTTGATTCAGGTTACTACCAATGCGAGCAATGTGACGTATCAGATCAGGATCAGCTTGGCGAATCGGTACAGCGCCCAACCCTAAGTCTCGAAGCCACCCTGCTAGACTTTTGGTTTTACGTTGTTGTAGTTCGTTCCATTCAGTTTCGGTTAGGCGTATTTTGACCTCTAGGGTGCGTTTGGCTCCTTTGATTTTGGGCATGGCAGTTCTCTTATTGGTGTCGGTTTTTACAAGCCCAACGCAGTCAGACAGATGCCCATTTGGCGGTCTGACTCGTTGGGCTTGTTCGGGGTCTTGGGGTGTCCCCAAGCCAGTATCACTATACCACATTTTAGCGATAGCATAAAAAGGGGTATTAGTGTGTACTGGCTTTATTAGATTAAATTGAGGTGTATGTAGTTAGTTTGAATAGAGTGTGTGTATAGGGTATAGTTGAAGCGTTTGTAGTGAGTTATGTTAGGTGTTTGTAGATAGGTTTTCTTAGTGTCTGTAGTTGGTATATTTTGGAGTTATAGTTATGGAATCTGGTGATGTAACAGCATTTAAGTCGGTGAAGGCTGGTCAGGTAAAAGGGGCTAGTCGTGCCAATGAGGTACGAAAGGCTAAGACCAAAGGGGTGATTTTTTTCTTAAGATGCTTGAATGCTCGTGCGAATACGTCCGAGTTTATTCGGTATTATCATTTTAAGCATTTGCCGTATAACTATCGCCTCCAGTTGGTGAGAGATTTTGATGAGCTACCGCATTTTAATGATCAGTTCTTTGAGAT
>NZ_AP031599.1:0-32073 GCF_041154765.1 Moraxella sp. K23 | reverse complement strand
TTTAAAATTGCTAACAGTATCAAACGTTGCTCCGCTTCACTCAATTTGTGACTGGCTTCGATTAACGCATTGTCTTTAACTACCAAATTACCCATTTAAAAGAGCCTTTTAGAAATTTGGACATTTTATTACATTGACTATTTATAGTCAATTTACATAAACGTCCATTTATTGGTGCATAAACGTCCATTTATTGGTGCATAAACGTCCATTTATTGGTGCATAAACGTCCATTTATTGGTGCATAAACGTCCATTTATAGACCTCCAAACCCTTAACCCTAGCGGCTTTCCGAACCCCTATAAAACTATAAAACTATAAAACTATAAAAAAGAGATTTTTTATTTTTTAAAATTAAAAGCTAAAAAAACAGCAATTTTGAACATCACTTTTCAGTCTTATCATCAACATTCCAACCCAGTTTTAAATCATACACAAAAGCCTCAATAAACCGATTTAGCATTTTCTTATAAACTTTCTTATTCTCTTGAATCAAAGACAACATAAACTCACATTCTTGGTGATTTTGTTCTACCTTCGTATTTCCATAAGGATGACCACTAAAATAGCTCAAATGACCACGATTCACATTCATACCTAGAATTTGCATAATTTTCATTGCACGATAACTATTCATCATCTCAAAGAACCGATCGTTAAAATGGGGCAAATCGTCAAAATCTCTCACTAACTTGAGACGATAGTCATACGGCAAATGCTTAAAATGATAATACCGAAGAAATTCTGAAGTTTCCGCACGAGCATTCAAACAACGCAAGAAAAAAATCACCCCCTTGGTCTTAGCTTTTCGTACTTCATTAGCACGACTAGCCCCTTTTGCCTGACCAACCTTTACCGACTTAACTGCCTTTACATCACCAGATTCCATAACTATAACTCCAAAATAAACCAACTACAGACACTACCAAAACCTATCTACAAACACCTAGCATAACTCACTACAAACGCTTCAACTATACCCTATACACACACTCGATTCAAACTAACTACATACACTTCAGTTTAATTTAATAAAGTTAATTTAATAAAGCCAGTACACACTAATACCCCTTTTTAAGCTATCGCTAAAATGTGGTATAGTGATACTGGCTTGGGGACACCCCAAGACCCCGAACAAGCCCAACGAGTCAGACCGCCAAATGGGCATCTGTCTGACTGCGTTGGGCTTGTAACAACTGACCCAATAAGAGAACTGCCATGCCCAAAATCAAAGGCGCAAAACGCACCCTAGAGGTCAAAATACGCCTAACCGAAACCGAATGGAACGAACTACAACAACGTAAAACCAAAAGTCTAGCAGGGTGGCTTCGAGACTTAGGCTTGGGCGCTGTACCGATTCGCCAGGCTGACCCTGCTCTGATACGCCACCTTGCTCGCATTGGTAGTAACCTTAATCAAATCGCAAGGCACGCCAATACCGAAAAACAGCTAGACGTCCAAGTATTGCAGGAATTGGCTAAAGCCAATGCTTTGCTTGACCAACTTGTCACCCAAGCGGAACAGGATTAAAGGGGAATTGGTATGCTGTTGAAAATCTTTAGCCGAGGCAAAGGCTCAGGTAATGCCCCTATCAATTATCTGCTGGGTAACGATTATATGAGTGAAGGTCAATTAAGAGCTGGGGCAAGGATAGTCAGTGGCAACCCTGTGGTTACCCAAGCCATGATTAATAGCAGTAACTTTGCTCGAAGATATACCGCAGGGGTGTTATCGTTTGAAGAAGCCCCTGATGCGATTAGTGAAGCAGACAAACAAGCCATCATCCAAGACTTTGAGAAATCTATGTTTGCAGGGATGGCTCATGATAGATATAACGTACTTTGGGTCGAGCATACTGACAAGAAAGACCCCAAAACAGGCAAACCACGCCTAGAGTTAAACTTTCTGATACCCAATACCGAACTTTACACAGGTAAACGGTTGCAACCTTACTATCATGGTCAAGATGCTAAGTATTTCCGAGCCTGGCAAACACTTACCAATAATCGGTTTAAATTAAGCGATCCTGACGATGTAAGCCATGCTAGGCTAATAAACCCTTATGACAGCAACCAAAGCCCTAAAATGAGCTATAAGAGCCTTAAAACGCAAATCGAAGCATACCTACGCTTTAAACTCATGAGTGGCAAACTCAAAAAGCGTGAGGATGTTATCAAAGAGCTGGAGGCAATGCCTGAGATTGGGCTAACGGTCACACGGCAAAGTGCCAAATTTATCAGCGTGACCCCTGCGGATAGTCAGAAACCGATACGATTGAAAGGCTTTGTGTTTGATGAAAGCTTTGATTTTGCCACTTATCAAGCTAAACAAATTGCTGATCCTAGCAACACCATGACCCCCAATGCCAAAAAAGAGACTATTGCCTCCAAAAATGAGCGAACCAAACGAGCCCAAGCTGACTTTACAGGGATTTATGCTCACAAAGCCGAGCAGAACGCAAAGAAATATCACATTGGGGCAGATGAGTTAGGATGGGTGGCAAAACCAATAGATACTCAACCTAAACCGATTGAGCCTGAAAAACCTAAGTATTCCTCGCCAAGACCAAGGTTTTAAATTGCGAACTTGTGGTAAGAAGAGAAAACGAAAAATATAGCGCGGTAAGTACATTTGTTTAATTATATGTATCTATTATCATGTAATTTAATTGAAATTTTCTAAATTAAATTACATGATATTAGGGCGTGTCCCTAATAGGGTAAGAATAGATTTAATGGGCTAAAATGCCTAAATCTAGCGAAACTGCGTTGAATTATCACCCCTTGCCGTAAAACCACCGACTTTAGGCGGTGGATATAAGGCAACTCATACACTATAACGCTTGCATAAATTTTGCTAAAATAATTTGCATGAAAACACTCAAGCTACGCATACGAGACAAACATACTGATAAACTCAACCGCCTAAGCGGTTCGGTCAATTTCGTATGGAACTACGTCAATGACTTGAGTTACAAGCACCTACAAAAAACTGGCAAGTTCTTTTCAGCCTACGACCTAAACGAATACACCAAAGGTAGCGGTGAACTACTTGGCTTACACAGTCAGACTATCCAAGCCATCAATGAAACCCACGCCAAATCACGTCGCCAATCCAAAAAAGCTAAATTGTCATGGCGAACCAACAACCCCAATGCCAAGCGTAAAAACTTAGGTTGGCTACCGTTTAAAAAATCTGCCATCAAACACATCGCCACACACCAAACAGGTAAAAAAGGCTTAAAATCCACCTTACAGCTTAGTTTAGCCAAAGGACAAAAACTAGTCATTGACCTATGGGACAGCTATAACTTATCACTATACCAAATCAATACCTGCGAGATTGTGCAAGACGCACGCAGTCATTGGTATGCCTGTATTACCGTCAAAGACTACCCCAAGACACAATGCGGTACAGGCAGTGTAGGCATTGACTTAGGACTTAAAGACAGTGCTACCGCCTCAAACGGTGACAAGCTAACCATTAAGCAAACGCTAAAATATGCCAAAGCATTAGCTATAGCCCAACGCTCAAACAACAAAAAACGTATCAAGGCTATCCATGCCAAAATCAAAAACACAAGGCAAGACCTGATACACAAATTCACCACCCAATTAGTCAAAGACAATGCCCTAATCGTGGTCGGTGATGTGAAAACCACCCAATTTAACAGTAAAAAAGGCAAACTCGCCAAATCGGTTTACGATGCAGGCTGGTTTGAACTGAAACGACAACTGACCTACAAATGCGAGAACGCAGGTTGCCGTTTTGAAATCGTGAATGAGAGATACACGACCCAGCGATGTTCGTGTTGCGGTGAAATCACCGCCAATAGTCCGAAAGGTAGAAAATCGCTTGGAATAAGAGAATGGATATGTGCTTCGTGTGGCACATGGCATGATAGAGATGTCAATGCCAGTAAGAACATTCTTGCGGTCGGGCTTGACCGTCTTGTAGAAGGAATCCCCTTGCTTTAGCAAGGGGAGGAAGTCAAAAAAATATTAGACACTAATACTCTTTTTATAATGGAGTATAGGATATGTCTGTATCTAATAATAATGGTCGAGCTTTAGAGGCACGATTAGTAGAAATCATTCTTCAAGAAAACTCGAGTATTCAGCCGCTTGGTTCAACTCTAAATGATCAGCTAAGAGATCTACAGCATTTTAATGCATTACCCCAACTTTACCAGAACGAATTTTCGGATTTCTCCAATCGTTATATTCAAGAGCTATCAATTCACAATATTAAATCAATAGAAAGATTGAAAGATACTGCTGCTAAGCAGGGGGATGTAACTGATATTCGATTAATTTATAAAGATAAGACTGTTCGAAATATTTCGCTAAAGCATAACCACGATGCATGTAAACACCAACGTCCTGCTGCTTTAATAAAAAACCAATTAGGCATTCAAAATAAGGCTTTAGACCAACAGTATCGTCAAGAGCTTGATCTAATCTGTAGAAACTTTACGTCCCTTGTTTTACCACAAGATAAAGACGAAAATGGAAATTACCTTTTTAGTTTAGTTAAGAACAGAAAACCTGAGTTAATTGAAAGTTTATATAACAGCATATATCAGTTAGTCCGAAAATATCTTTTAAATCATACTGATGAACAAGCGGTAAAAAATTACTTTAAATTTTTAGTTGGAAATACAGCCTTTGAAAAAGTTACTCTATATGCAAAAGATAGGGAAATTGTCATTAAAGATTTTTCTTCTGTAGCTGATGCAACAAAGATAATTGAATAGCCACCGATTTTGTAGACACCTTAAAGTTAGATAAAATGGCTAATTTATGAGGTGAATATGAGCGGTAAACGATACCCTGAAGAATTCAAAATCGAAGCAGTTAAACAAGTCACAGAGAAAGGCTATAGTGTAGCAGAAGTAGCTACACGTTTAGGTACGACCACCCATAGCCTTTATGCTTGGATAAAAAGGTACGATCAGGGACATTCCAAGGTAACCAAACACAAGGATTCAACTGCCGAACTTGCTAGGCTAAAAAAAGAGCTGCAACGGGTTACTGAAGAAAGGGACATTCTAAAAAAGGCCGCGGTGTACTTCGCAAGTCAGTCCAAATGAAGTACGCCTTTATTCGGGACAACCAGCACATATGGTCTATTCGTCGCCTATGTTCTACTTTAGATGTTCATCACAGTGGGTATTATGCTTGGTTAAAAAAGCCCATTAGCAAAACCGCTAGAGAAAATCAAAAGCTATCAGGATTAATCAAACAGTTTTGGCTAGAATCGGGTGGTGTCTATGGCTATCGCAAGATTCACTATGATTTAAAAGATATCGGTGAAGGTTGTGGTATCAATCGTGTACATCGACTGATGAAAACAAATGGTCTCAAATCTCAGCGTGGCTATCGCAAACCCAGATCTCAGGCAAGTACACCATCTGTTATTGCCGCAAACACATTAGCCCGACAGTTTAATCCAAACCAGCCAAATCAATCATGGGTCACAGATATTACTTATATCCGTACACATGAAGGATGGCTATATTTAGCAGTAGTAATTGACCTGTTTTCGCGCCTTGTAGTTGGCTGGTCTATGAAGTCAAGGATTACCACAGACCTTGTACTAGATGCATTATTGATGGCTTTGCTTAGAAGACATCCGAAGAATAAAGTACTGGTCCATTCTGACCAAGGCAGTCAATACACTAGTCATGAATGGCAGACGTTTCTTAAGCATCATAATCTTGAAAGCAGTATGAGCAGACGAGGCAACTGCCATGATAATGCGGTTGCTGAAAGCTTCTTTCAGTTGCTAAAGCGTGAAAGAATCAAAAAGGGGTCCTAGGGATTTTGCCTCCATATATCGCAAA
Organism: Moraxella sp. K23; assembly: GCF_041154765.1. Classification (NCBI taxonomy): domain Bacteria; kingdom Pseudomonadati; phylum Pseudomonadota; class Gammaproteobacteria; order Moraxellales; family Moraxellaceae; genus Moraxella; species Moraxella sp. K23. The sequence continues at coordinate 26,228 of NZ_AP031599.1, read as the reverse complement.
ACCCTCTGAAGCTCCCGTCTGCCGTGGCCTGTAGAGGGCTATTAATTTCTAATTCACCAAAAATTTGTTATCTTCTTTGACCTTTAGGTCAAAGAATGAGCAGAGACAAACGGCTATCAATTCTCACTGCCGCGGAAATCGAGGATTTATACAGCGTTCCTTCCTTCAACGAGTCTTATCAGCGGTTTTACTTCGCGCTAAATGATAAAGAACTTGCGGAGCTATCCAGAATACGGCAACGCAAGTACCGTTGTGTTGCCGTTGCATTGTTGGGCTACTTCAAATGCAAACCGATCCTGCTCAACCCGAGTTATAAATCCATGCAGGATGACTTGGCATTTATTGCGCGATTTCACTTTAAAGACCTCAAGTTTCGGCGCTTTAGTTTGAAAGCGGACCAAAAATCCCGCATCTATGAGCGTGTTTTATCAATTGCTGGAGTCAACAGCTGGAAAGATAAGCAACATCAACCCCGGCTTGTTGAACATTTGCTGGTCTGCGCTGAAAGCTGGGTGGCACCCCGCGCACTCTTTGACGCAGCAATCGAGTACCTGGCCCACCAGAAGATCGCCATTCCTGCCTATAGTACCCTGCAGAAGATCGTCAGTCAGGTGATTAATCAACATCAGCAACGATTGTATGATCAGATCAATGCCGCTTGCAGCCAAAGCTTAAAGAATATGCTGCAGACACTGGTTTCCGATGAAGACCACTTTACATTGAAGCAGCTGCGCGGGAGCGCTCGCAACTTCACCGGTACCGAGCTGCAGAAAGAGCTGGCGGTGTATAACCATATTCAACCGCTAATGGAGGATGTGACGACTGTACTCGACTCGCTTTCTCTGTCCCAGAAAAACCAGCATCACTATGCCGAACGGGTTGATTATTACGGTGCTAAACTTAAGCGTCAGTCGCCTGCTAACCAATGCTTGTACCTGCTGTGCTATCTGCAGTCTCGGTACCAGCAGGGCTTGGAGCGCATTGCGGAAGGGTTCATCCATCACACTCGACAGGTGAAGCAACGAGCGCATCAGATGGCGCAGGAACGGGTTTATCAAGACTGGCAAAAGGCAGCCCGCAACGTGAGTAAAGCCGCTGAGATCCTGCACCTGTTCGTGGATGACCGCATCGACCCTAATACTTCCTTCCACGCGGTACAGCAACAGGCTTTCCAGTTTCTCAGTGCCAACGACCTGAACTCGGTCTGCCGATACCTGAGCAATCAGAAACAGTCAGCGGAGGAAGCGTTCTGGCAACACCTGGACACGGAATCCACATTGCGAACCGGCCTGTTACGGTCGCTCTTTTGCTGTCTGCGCATGGAAGGCACCGACAAAACGCAACGGTTAGCCCGGATCTTAGACCAAGCTCGGTTGGATCTGGTCGCCGGCAATATGCTCGGCGATGCCTGCATTGATCAGCGTCTACCGCCGAAAGCCACACGACCACTATTGCTAAAACCCGATGGCAGTATAGATAAAGCCAGGTATGAATGGTTCCTGTACCTGCAGATTCCCAACCGGTTAAACGGCCAGCTAATGCTGCCGGAAGTCATTCGATATCGGGCGTTAGAGGATGATCTGGTGAAGCCACAGACCTGGAAAAACCAGAAGCAGGTCTTGGTCGAGGGTACGCAGCAACCGAAAATCTCCAAGGATCCGACGCGACTGATCCCGCGTATGGCGGATGAGCTGACCCTTCGGTTACACGAGGTCAGCGAATACTTGGAACGTTCGGACAATCGGGACGTGATACTGCGCCCGAAAGGCGGCAAACACCTTTGGCGGTTGCCTACAGCCAGTAAGAAACACCTGGTGAATAATCCGTTCTTCCAACAAATGAGAGCGATCAGCGTTGCCGATGTCTTGCGCGTGGTGGATCAGGATACCGGATTCATTGACGACTTCGAGCATGTGCTGGGCATGAACTCGAAAAGCCGTCAATACGAAGTGGACCTGTTGGCGATCTTGATCGCCAATGCCACTAATCAGGGCATCTATGGCATCGCTCAGATCTCCGATCGGACCTATGATCAGCTCAGCACTATCCAGGCGAACTACCTTCGGCTGGAAACCCTGAATGCGGCCAATGACCGTATCAACAACGCTACCACACGACTGAGCATCTTCAAGCACTACAACATCCAGGATGACAGTCTGCATGCCAGTGCCGATGGTCAGAAGTTCGAAGCCAAGCGCGAGACGTTCCGTACACGGTATTCCTCAAAATACTTCGGTACCAGCAAAGGCGTCTCGGCGGTCAGTCTGAATGCCAATCATATGGCCATCAATGCCCGGGTTATCGGCGCCAACGAACATGAATCCCATTACATCTTTGACCTGTTGATGAACAACAGTACTGAGATTATCCCGGACATGCTCTCAACTGACACTCATGGGGTAAATCATGTGAACTTTGCCTTGCTCGATCTGTTCGGTTATCGGTTCGCCCCCCGATATGCCCGGGTTGGCAAGGTCATCAATGAGCTGTTCAACATCACCGAAGACGAAAATCAGCGCGTGAAACTATCGTTGCGCAAGCCGATCAACACGAAACGCATCATAGACCACTGGGACACCATCCAGCGGATCGCAGTCTCTCTAGCCCAGCGGAAAACCAGCCAAGCTACGTTGGTGCGTAAACTCTCCGGCTACAAGCACAACCACCCGTTACTGGAGGCTCTGACTGAATACAACCGGTTACTGAAGGCCCAGTATCTGCTGAACTACATCGATGACGCCAGCCTTAGAAACCATGTGCAGCGAGCGCTGAACCGGGGTGAAGCTTATCACCAGTTGCGTCGGGCGATCAGCAACGTCAACGGCGACCGGTTCCGAGGCAATAGCGATGAGGAGATCCAAATCTGGAACGAAAGTGCCCGACTGGTGGCTAATGCCATCATCTACTTCAACTCGAAAGTACTCAGTAACCTGCTGGACAGCTTCGAGGAACAGCGCAATGACAGATACCAGGAAACAGTCAAGCGGGCCTCACCGGTAGCTTGGGAGAACATCAACTTCCGGGGTACATACACGTTCGCGCCGACGGGCGAACTGCCAAAACTGGAGGACTTAATGGCACCGATTGAGGGCTATCGACCTAGAAATGAAAGTTGATACCCCTCTACAAGCCACGGCAGACGGGGGCTTCAGAGGTTTTTGCAATATATGGAGGCAAAATCCCTAGGACCCCAACACCACCCTATCAATTATCCCAATTGAAGCATCGATCCCATGAAAGGCATAGGGAGATTGATAGACTCCCATCACCTCTTCAGGAATCAGGTATTCAATTACTTCCGTATCAGCACAAACCGGAAAAATAGCTAGATAAAAGACTAGGGCACGCAACAACATGTTTTGGCTCTCTATGTATCATCTCTGAACAATCATTATAGCGAAGCTTCTACAGACCACGGGGGGCATATATTCTGCCCCCTATGAGGTACACCTACTACCCACTAGGTAATAAACGCCGTTATTGGTACCAAATATCGCGTCCGAATGACCAGTTTTCACTCAAAAGTGAATTATCCACAACTTCTGAAAGGTTATTTTCTTTGGATAATCATAGTCCTCAACAACGAGGAGTGTGATTATGAATAACAACGAAACACCAAGAGAGACCTTATCAAAACGCAAACCTCTGCGATTCTGGGGCTGGGGTTATGACCACGAAGAACTGACCACTGACGAAACCCAGCTAATCGACGCCATGGTCAAGACCTTCTTCCCGGTGGACCTGACAGAAGTCAGCGAACCCCAACTAGACGAGTTCGACCTTCGCCCGCCCCGTTTTGATATCCCCGCTAACCTGTCCCACCTGCTTTCCTCTTCCACCTACGACCGACTGGTTCATAGCTACGGTAAGTCTTTTGCCGATACCGCTCGTATGTTTATGCGCGAAGTGCCTAATCCCCCCGATGCCGTTGCATTCCCCGAATCCGAGGAAGACATCTCGGCCATTATGGAATTTGCGCAGACGAACAATATTGCGGTCATTCCCTTTGGCGGAGGCACCAGCGTCTGCGGTGGCGTCGAGGCGGATGTTGGTGATCAGTATCAAGGCACCATCACCGTAGACATGGAGCGCTTTAACAAAATTATCGAAGTGGATGAGGTCAGCCGCACCGCTCGAATTCAAGGAGGTATGCTGGGGCCAGATATCGACGCAGCCCTCAAACCCTATGGTCTCACCCTGCGCCATTTCTTACAAAGTTATCAGTTCTCGACCTTGGGTGGTTGGATCGCAACTCGCGCCGGCGGCCACTTTGCCACCCTCTACACCCACATTGACGACATGGTGGAATCCACCCGCATGGTGACGCCACAAGGTGTGATGCAGACCCGCCGTTTGCCCGGATCCGGCGCCGGCCCCTCTCCCGATCGCATGGTGATTGGCTCTGAGGGCATTTTGGGCATTATTACTGAAGCATCTGTGCGCTTGCACAGCCGCCCAAAGTACAAGGCTACGGCCTCGATAACGTTTGACGATTTTATGGATGGCGTTGAAACGGTTCGCAAGATATCTCAAGCGGGTCTCTACCCCACCAACTGTCGACTCTTGGATCCCGAAGAATCCATTTCTGTAGACCCTATGAACCCCATCACTACACTGGTCGTTGGATTTGAGTCAGGCGACCATCCGGTAGACACCCGAATGTCTCGCGCTCTGGAAATTGCTAAAGAATGCAAAGGCAAATTCGATGAAAAAGCCGTAGTTAACCAGTCAGAAAACTCCGCGAAAGCAGAGCAAGAAGAAACCGCAGCCGATCTATGGAAGAACGCCTTTATTCGATTGCCCTATTACAAGAATCATCTGATCCGATACGGCATTATCGGAGATACCTTTGAAACCTCTATCCCCTGGGAAAAATTCGGAGATTTCTATCGCGGTATCAAATCCGATATCTCCAGCATCATCAAAGAAGCTACCGGCTACGATGGGTTGGTATCCTGTCGCTTTACCCACGTATATCCAGACGGGCCTGCGGTCTATATCTCTTTCCTGGCGTTGGGAGACAAAGACGGCAATATGAAGAATGCTCTGGATAACTGGTGCAAAATCAAACAGGTAGCCAATACCCAAGTCGTTGCACGAGGCGGCACCGTTACCCATCACCACGCTGTTGGACGAGACCATCGTGGTGGTTACGAAAAGCAAATGCCACCACTCTTCTTAACCGCGTTGGGCGCTGCCAAAGAATCTATGGACCCTCAAGGTGTCTTGAATCCTGGAGTATTGATTGATCCAGTGGGCAAATCCGTGGGTATTACCGGAGCCATGCAGGACTATCCGGTAAAAGAGTAACTCTCAATAATCTCAACCAAAAAACCTAAAACAAGATCCAGAGCCCGGCTCTCGCTGTGGCTCTGGTAACGGAGTTAACACAACCATGAAATACAAACTGGGGGACTGCATCCCACAATGTCATCAAGATACGTTTGTCGCACCTAATGCCTCAATCATCGGTAATGTAACCATCGGCAAAGGTTCCAGCGTTTGGTTTAACGCCGTTGTCCGCGCCGACAATGACAGCGTCACCATCGGAGACAACACCAACCTTCAAGAAGGTGCCGTACTGCATTGCGATCCAGGGTTTCCCTTAACTATTGGCCAGGGGGTCACCGTAGGCCATCAAGCGACCGTTCATGGTTGTACTGTGGGAGATTTCAGCCTCATTGGCATTAATGCCGTCGTACTTAACGGCGCGAAGATCGGTAAACACTGTTTGATTGGAGCCAATGCGTTGATTCCTGAAAATACGGAAATTCCAGACGGGTCTCTCGTTGTTGGTTCTCCAGCAAAGGTTTTAAAACCTCTAAACGATACTCAAAAGCTGGCCCTGGAGAAATCCGCTCAAGATTATGCATTGAAAGGCCAGCTATTTAGCCAGCAACTAGCGAAGATCGACTCATAATCGACAGATGCGAAGCGCATCAGAACAATCCGTGAACTAGTGGTATCCAGCAAAATAATCAATTCTAAGAACGCGACCAGTGGGGCTACATGATGGAAAAGAAATTTATTGATTCGCTACAAGAGATCGAAGAGATCGAAAAGAGCACCCCCGTGGAAGAATTTATCCCTTTTAAGAGCACTTACGAAGCGATATACGATTCTGCAATGTCCCATTCAGACAAAACCGCCATCTCCTTCTTTTTAAGTGGCGACGACTACAAAAACAGCATAGAAGTCACTTACAAAGATCTCATCAGCAATATAACACGCACAGCTAATTTCTTTCACAGCCTCGGTCTTAGAGAGGATGATACCGTTGCCTTTGTACTCCCAAATCTTCCAGAAACCCACTACGTTCTCTGGGGGGCAGAAGCGGCCTGCCGCGTGTTTGCTGTAAACTCACTGCTTGATGCTGAGAAAATCCGAGAACTGGTGAACGCAACCGAAGCCAAAGCAGTTGTCACCATGGCCCCTATTATTGGCAGCGACCTCTGGGAAAAAGTTTCATCCATAGCTACAGAACTGTACCACACGCGCTTTCTGATTGGAGTGGATATCACTCACTATGTCCCCAGTTTTCCAGAAACTATGAAAGCAGAAATTAACGAGAAAATTCGCGTTAACATGGAGCTTTTGGAGAATATCGAGTATTTCGATCTCGTTCATGAAATTCGCGAAATTGATGGGGAGCAGTTGAAATTTGATAGAACTTATCAAGAAGACACCGTATCTTCTATGTTCTGTACCGGAGGCACTACCGGCCTGCCCAAGATCGCTCAAAGAACACATCGCAACGAAATATTCGATGCCAGCGCAGTCAAAACCTTCTCCCAAGAAGTATTTAATTCCGAGGCCGTTATTTTGGCCGGAGTGCCTCTATTTCATGTCACAGGTGCCTTAGCTACCGGGCTAGTCTCATTTATGTCGGGGGGAAGTCTGGTAATGACCACGCCCTCTGGCTACCGCGGCCAAAACGTATTTTCTCAAATCTGGAACATTGTCGAACACTACAGAGTAACAGCGATGATCGGTGTTCCCACCGTCTATGCTCACTTACTGAACATCCCCCTAACGGGCCAAGACATCAGTTCCCTAGAGTATTGTATGTGTGGATCGGCGCCCTTTCCTACCGCACTCTATAGAGAGTTTGCCAACTATATCGACGCCGAAGTTATTGAGGCCTACGGTCTCACCGAAGGCACCTGCATTAGCAGCGGCACGCCGCCGGGAATAAAGGAGAAAATAGGCTCTATAGGCTTGAGACTGCCGCACCAAAAAATGGCCTGTGCGCATATCGAAGAAAATCGTGTCATTGGAATTTGTGATACCAATGAAGTCGGTGCGCTCTTAATACGTGGCCCCAATGTGTTTATGGGGTATTTGCAACCAATACACAATCAAGACATATGGGTTACCGATTCCAATGGCGACACCTGGTTTAATACCGGCGATCTGGCACGTCAGGATAAGGACGGTTACTTCTGGCTGACGGGTCGCAAGAAAGAGATTATCGTCCGCGGCGGGCATAATATCGAACCAAAAATGATCGAAGAAGTCCTGTGCCAACATCCCCAAGTCAGCCTGGCAGCGGCTGTTGGGCAGCCTGATGCCTACGCGGGAGAAATTCCCACTTGTTATGTACAACTGCTCGAGGGGGCCAATATTGAAGAGGAAGAACTTTTAAAGTTTGCCCAAGAGAACATTTTCGAGCGAGCAGCTATACCCACAACACGCCAAGGCGAGGCTGAAACCGTGCTGGAAGTAAACGACCGCATGCGCAACGGTCACATTTCAATCCCGAACGGCGGGGGCCTTATAAATAACCTAAATACCGACCAGCCTCTTGAAATGATTGGGCCTTCAACCAATGATCTCACACCTGTGGATCATCGCGATGAAATAGCAGGAACACCATGGCACAAGTATGTTCCAGCAAGAGTAGAACTCGCCTAATTTATTATTCTGATGACAGACAAAATCGAGCCGCCATGTCACTAGGCTCGATTTCGTTTATCTCCAACAACTATACAAGAAAAGAATCAATGTGAAGTGCTATTTCAACTTTCCCGAGACCTAATCCCTAAATTGCAAATCGTTTGCTAGCAAGAAGATCTGGTATGGGATGGAAATGCTTATGATGGCAGAAGCACACTCATGTAACCTTACTCCTTCTACTTCCGCCATCTAGTTATCTAGAGAACCCCGTTTCAGCCAAAACCTTATAAACATCAGACTCCAACTCTACACCTACACTGTTCAAAATACAGGCTAGGCTATTGTAGGTTGTAATGACAAACAGCAGTTCAAGTATCAGTTTTTCTTCAAAGTACTCGGACAACCTACTCCACGTAATCTCTGATAGAGTTTTATCGTGAAGAAGCTCATCCACTGTCTGAATAATCACTTGTTCACTCTTATCCCAGCCCTGAGCGTCTGCCCCCTGTGTTATACGTACAATTTCTTCCGGCGTAATACCAACACGCATCCCGATCTCAACATGTTGCCCCCATTCATAGAACGATCGGATTTTCCATGCAACCCTTAATATTGCCAGCTCGGTATGACGGCGACTTAACTCTCCCTTGGGCATAACCGTGGCATTAAATCTGGCAAACGGGAAATACACGCGTAAGTTGCGAAACATAGTGCGAAATATGTTCGGGCAACGCGCTTTTCCAACTTTAAGCATCAGAAATAATAGAAAGCGCTGATATAAAGTGAGCTCTTCATTTTTAAGTGGCGTTAATCTGGGCTTATGAAGATCTATCCATCCCCCTTCAGGCAATAGATCCAATAGAACATCCTGCTTTACCATCTGACTTCCCTAGTTTTTTCAATTAGAAACTCACCTGTGAATATTTCATGAACTGACTGACAGTTAGCGAGGATTACCAGCAGTTTCTTCGTTGACGTTGAACTCCCGTTACGAGGTTAACGCGTGAATACGTCATAGCTTTATTGTTCTAGGTTCATGCTTGTCTGTCCATGAACACTATTTTCGACGTTCAGATCAATCATGATTCTGACAGTCTTTCTAGTTTTATCGGGTAGGCTCCTTGTGCATTCCACTGGCATACATAGATATTGCCCGCCGCATCCAGGCATACATCATGACAGTGCTTAAACAAAGAACCATGTTGCCGAATGCTCTTCAATTTTCCGTTCTCATAGAAAGGTTCGCTACCCCCAGGATTCGAAACCACTCGGTCAGACTTATCTAGAATGGTGACAAATCCACTATTTGGCCTAAACAATTTTCCCGACCAACAGACACCTGCGTAAATATTTTCCTCATGGACAACCGGACGGCACACATAGGCACCATGTAGTTCAATACTAGACAAATACTCGCCAGTCAGACTATAACGCTTGAAGCAGGTATTCTCCCGTGAGCTCACCAACACTGTCTCGACACCGGATCGGCCATCAATGGCAATACCGTGGGCCTGATTTATATGTTCCGGTTTCTTTCCTCGCCCACCAAAGTGACGAATGTAGTCACCATGACGATCGAACTGAATCACAAACGACGCTCCATACCCGTCGGCCACATAGATATCCCCATTACTGGCAATGGCAGTACCGGTAGGCAAGTACTTGTACGGCTCCTCGTATATACCCAGCTCACCCGCAGTCGGTAGTCGCATCAATATGTTGCCATTCATATCCGTTTTTACAACGGATTGAGAGCGATAGTCACAGATAAACAGAACATCCCGCCCCTGCTCATGAATCAAGCTCAGGCCATGGGCCGATCTAAATCCCAATGTCCAGCTATCAACGATCTGACCGTCGGCGTTGTAGATCAGAATGTTATTCTTTTGATGGTTAGTCAAAAGTACAATTCTTCCCAAAGAATCTACCACCATTTCATGGCAGTCTTTCACCGGGTAACGCGACGGTTCATCAGGAATACCCCAATCTGAATGTACTCGATAACGAAAACCGTTGTGCCCCACAACCGGGGCAGATTTCAACGTTCTCTTTTTATCACTGCGAAAACGACTTTCAACACGAGAAGACAAAGACGCTAACGATTCCACAGCATCATAGGCTGCCAGAAGCATGGTTCTTTTCACAACATCACCTAAATTACAATCAATTAAAAAACTAAACCCGGCAAGGAGTTATGCCGGGCTTATGAGCAGTTTAAATAGAGACAGCACAAATAGCGGCTGCAGTGAAACCTGTTTGCGGTTATCGGTGACAATGCACCGAGATACCACGAGACTCAAATACTTCCGTACAACGATCCAGTTCCGCATCGCTCATAAACTTGGCGGTTTGCTCACCAATATCGAGACGTTTGGTGCCACCGAAACGAGGTAATTTATCCAACCAAATGGGATTATATGGAAGAATCTGCATTTTTTTGACGCCGTTTTCTTTCATCAGGTCGGCAATGCCGCTGAGATTTTCGTCGGTATCGGTAACTCCAGGAATCAACGGCACTCGAGGCAATACTTCAAGATCAGTGGTCAAGGCCAATGCCTGAACCTTTTTAAAGTTCTCAATGATGGGTTCGTTTTTAACACCGCAATAGGTCAAATGATCATCACTGTTGATGAGCTTGAGATCGAAATAAATGGTATTAGTGTGAGGCAATACCAGACTTTCAAAACGGCTAAAGTTGAACAACCCTGCGGTTTGAATCAGGGTATGAATATCTCTCTTCCTTTTCACCAACTGAAATAATTCGCCGACACTGTCCATTTGCATCAGGGCTTCACCACCGGAAACCGTGAGGCCACCACCGGACATCTCAAAGAAATCAGCATCTTCAAGCACTTCTTCAGCCAGCGCTTCAAGATCATTAGTGGGGCGACCTATCTGCTCCAGCGCACCGGACGGGCACACATCGACACATTTAAAGCATTGGGTGCACTTGTCACGCAAGATATGTCCCGGTACCGTCAGATCAATTGCCTGTTCCGGACAAGCACTCACACAGTCACCGCATTCGATGCACTTTTCAGCATTGAATGACAGCTCGTAACCGGTATTGATACTTTCCGGATTCTGGCACCAGGTACACGACAGTGGGCAGCCTTTAAAAAAGACTACGCTGCGAATACCCGGCCCGTCATCGAGCGTATTGCGCTTAACATCGAAATATAACGAAGCCTTGCGGGGCTCCGTTACATTAATCGAGTTAATGAGGCTCGCATCAGGCCGCATTTGAGCTCCTGGAGATGACTTCATCCTGCATCTTCGGAGACAGGTCATTAAAGTACGCGGAATAACCGGATACGCGGATCAACAAGTTCGGATGCAGCTCAGGGTTATCACGAGCTTCAATCAGAATCTTAGGATCCAGCATATTGGCCTGAACCTGCATACCTTCACGCTTGAAGAACACCTTGTACAAGCTGCCCAAGGCACTCTTGCCGTCATCACACTCATAGCTGGAAGCGTCTAACTTGATATTGAAGTTGATGCCGTTGGCAAAGTTCTTGTAGTTAATCTTGTTCATGGAATTCAATAGTGCGGTGGTACCACGCTTGTCTGCGCCATTTTCAGGAGCAAAGCCAGACGCAAAAGTTTCACCGGCACGACGACCGTTAGGCAGCGCGTTCACAAGACCACCGAAGTGCGTGTGTGACGTATTGGAATAAACACCGGCATTGTGGTTGCCGCCACGGGTATTTTTACCCAGTGCCTTAATGTTATCAGCGTAGTGCTCACCAACCCAGATCATCCACTTATCGGCTTCCGGAATATCGTTACCGAATTTATCAATGGCATTTAGTTTAGTGAACACCTTCTCATCGCTGATATTGTCTTTCAGCTGATCGACCAGCCCTTCCAGGGAAATCCAACCATCTTCAAATACTGCTTTTTCAATGCAGCGCAATGAATCCGCAGTGGCCGCCATACCACAGCCCTGAATACCAGAGAAATTATAGACAGCGCCACCTTTGGTAGAGCAAACACCTGTTTCCACACATCCCTCCAGCAGCGCACTGCTGAGCGGGGTGGGATGATGCTTGGCATGGAATTTTTCTACCGCTTCCAGGTCTCTGCGCAGTTTACCCAGCTGATGCTTCACTTGGGTATCGTAAGCCGCAACCACATCGTCCATGGTTTTCATTTCGGACACTGGAGGGGTTTTAGCACCAATTTGCTTTTTAGAACCAAACTGACGACCTTCATTAAGGAGCAATTCAATCGCCAACGGCATGTTGTACATAGCGGCATCAGTGGAAGCCAGAGTTTTGCCTGGCGCGGTAGGCTCTACACAGCCAATAGCCACGTAGTTGCGTGCGTCTTCCAGAGAATAACCGATATCGGTCATGGACTCGATAATGGTCTCATCGTTGTACATGGCAGGAGCAGAACCAGGGCCGAAGTTAATGCGAATCACCTCGTCGTAGAACGCTTTGGGGGTATTTTTATGAATACGCACATGAAAGTTAGGCTGACGCATACGCAGCTCATCGGCTAATTCCAGCAATACAAAGCTCAGCTCGTTGGTGGCGTCGTTGCCGTCTTTATCCTGACCGCCGATAGTCACAACTTCCCAACTGGTCAAACCGCCCAGAGTGCTGGTACCGACTTCACCGTGCATTGGAATGGTTTCACACAGTTTGACGCAGAACGCGCCGAGGATTTCTTTAGCTCTCTCACGAGAAATATTGCCAGCGGCCACATCTTTCTCATAGAACGGATTTAGGAACTGATCGATACGACCTGGGCATGTAGTTTCACCAAGGGTTTCCATAAAGATACAGATGTGTGCCAGCGTCATGGACTGAACCGCTTCGTAGAAGCTGGTGGCACCAAAGCGAGGTACACGGGCACAAATGGAAGCAATCTCCAACAGCTCTTGCTTTCTTACCGGATCGGTTTCAACAGAGGCCATTTTGCTGGCTTCAGCGGCGTAGCGATCACCGAATTCCGCCATACCCTTCATAGAAATTTTGACGGCCTTGTAGAAATCCAATTTTTCAGAATCATCGGTTTCGCTCTCAAGTGCTTCTACTTCTTCAATAATTCCTTGAGCACCAACGTTGATTATTTTCTCGTAGTTAGGAGCGATATGAGAGATACCACCAGCTTCATAGATTTGGTACTGTAAGGCTTCCGACTGTTCTTTGGCGAAACGCATTCCTTCTTTCATGCCGTCGAACGCCAGAGTCGATGTATTTTTGTTTAGCCAGAAGGGAATCTGTGAAAATAGCTTAAAGCGGTCTTTCAAACTGATTTCGAGGGGATTTACCTTTCGAGAAGGCATATTGAATACTTGGGACATGGGTTCCAAGCCACCAAACTCTGGATAGCAGAAGCCAGCGACGCGTTTGGAGGTGAAGTTGCCAACAATCAACTCATCATCGTAAATACGCACAGTCTTGTTATTGAGCACATAGCGCACAGCTTCGGCCATTTTCACGTTGGTCGTCTTATCGCTGTTGGCCTTGTTACGATGGTATTTGGTCCAAAGCATAGGACGCTCAATGCATGCACCATTGGTTTCGGCTTGCACTGCTTTTTTCAGGCGCTCAACACGGTTCGATACTTCCATAGAAGTCTCGACCGCCATTTCTCTATCAGCTAATTTCACAAGAGCATTCATCTTATTCTCCTAGTATTCACCCCAGTTACAGAACCGACAATCACACCGGATCCGTTCTCGACGCTATCACTTTATACTTAGCTGACGACAAAATACATGCAAATCAGCTTATAGTTGATGTGCCTTTTTAAGGGAAATCCCGGATCAAGGCCTTTAACAGTCTTAGTAGTAACAATTCTAAGGCTATCGAACAGCTATTATTCACTTCTCAAAATAGCGCGGTACTGACTTGGAGATTGTCCTGTTTTTAACTTGAAAGCCTTACTAAAATTTGAAGCATCTCTGTAGCCATTAGCCACAGAAACTTGAGAAATACTCATTGCCGAATTTGCCAGCTCTTTCTGCAGCTCGGTACCGGTGAAGTTGCGAGCGCTCCCGCGCAGCTGCTTCAATGTAAAGTGGTCTTCATCGGAAACCAGTGTCTGCAGCATATTCTTTAAGCTTTGGCTGCAAGCGGCATTGATCTGATCATACAATCGTTGCTGATGTTGATTAATCACCTGACTGACGATCTTCTGCAGGGTACTATAGGCAGGAATGGCGATCTTCTGGTGGGCCAGGTACTCGATTGCTGCGTCAAAGAGTGCGCGGGGTGCCACCCAGCTTTCAGCGCAGACCAGCAAATGTTCAACAAGCCGGGGTTGATGTTGCTTATCTTTCCAGCTGTTGACTCCAGCAATTGATAAAACACGCTCATAGATGCGGGATTTTTGGTCCGCTTTCAAACTAAAGCGCCGAAACTTGAGGTCTTTAAAGTGAAATCGCGCAATAAATGCCAAGTCATCCTGCATGGATTTATAACTCGGGTTGAGCAGGATCGGTTTGCATTTGAAGTAGCCCAACAATGCAACGGCAACACAACGGTACTTGCGTTGCCGTATTCTGGATAGCTCCGCAAGTTCTTTATCATTTAGCGCGAAGTAAAACCGCTGATAAGACTCGTTGAAGGAAGGAACGCTGTATAAATCCTCGATTTCCGCGGCAGTGAGAATTGATAGCCGTTTGTCTCTGCTCATTCTTTGACCTAAAGGTCAAAGAAGATAACAAATTTTTGGTGAATTAGAAATTAATAGCCCTCTACAGGCCACGGCAGACGGGAGCTTCAGAGGGTTTTGCGATATATGGAGGCAAAATCCCTAGGACCCCAACTAGGGAATCACAAGAAGCCGCCAGATATCCCAAAATACCGGCATCTTGGATTTCGCCTCGCATACCAATCTGGATACCCAGCGCAGGTATCGGGTGAAGTGTCGCGAGCTCTTCCAGTAAGCCTGTTAGTGGCCAATTAAAATGACCCACTACTGGCCATTAATTTTGACCCACCTCCGAGTGGCCGTCAGGCCACAGAACCAGCTACTGTCCCCCGCTTTTATCGATGGCCGGGGGCATGTCAGTGAAGGAGTGGGTTGTGATACACAAGATCAAGGCACTGCACGATAACGGTAAAGGACTGTCGATCCGCGCCATCAGTCAGGAACTGGGGTTGTCCCGCAATACCGTTCGCAAGTATCTGCGGATGGATGAGCACGCCATTTCGGAACAGATTGAAGGCCCCTCACGCACGAAGCGCCTCGACGATCACCGGGATTACCTGGTGCATTTGCTCAAGCAATTTCCCAAGCTCAGCGCCGTCAAGCTTGCCCGCAAGCTGCAAGCGAAGGTTGGTGAGTTGCCAGCTTCGGATCGCTCCATTCGCCGCTATGTGCGGACGCTCAAGGAGGAAGTGGCCTCGGCCCAGTTGCGCTACTACGAGCCCATTCTGGACGATGTGCCGGGTGTTCAGTGCCAGGTGGACCCCGGTGAGTTGCGCGGTGTGCTGATCGGTGGCGAAGAACGCACGCTGCATTTTGTGGTGTTCGTGCTGTCTTACTCGCGGTTGATGTACGTGGGCCTGGCCTTCCGCCCACTGGATACCCGGACCTTTATCCAGCTCCATGATGAAGCCTTGCGTTACTTCGGTGGCCTGCCGGAGGAGTGCGTTTACGATCAGACCAAGCTGGTGGTGATCAACGAACAGTACCGGGAGCTGACCCTCAATCAACGGTTCCATGAGTATGCCACCACGGCGGGGTTCCGGATCCATGCCTGCGAAGGCTACGATCCAGAGAGCAAGGGCAAGGTGGAAGCTGGCGTGAAGTACGTCAAGCAGGATTGCCTCTACGGTGAAGTCTTCCGGGATCAGGAACACGTGCGTCAGCACGTGCAGGACTGGGTTGAGAGCGTAGCCAATGTCCGCATCCACGGCACCACCGGGGAACCACCCCGGGAGCGGTTCGAACGGCATGAGCGAGATCACCTGGAAGCTTACCTGTCACCAGCTTGCGTGCAGCCGGTGGCCCACGAGACACGTCGGGCCGACAAGACCGGCCTGATCGCCTGGAAGGCCAACAAGTACTCTGTGCCCATGGCCTGGCAGCAGGCCCGGGTGGGCGTTCTGGAGTCCGGCGGCCAACTCCACATCAGCGACCTGAACACAGGCGACGTCATTACCAGCCATGCGCTGTGTTCCGATAAAGGCAAGGTGATCAAGAACACCCATCACTACCGCGATCATGCCCAGCGGGTAACCACCCTTGAAAGCAAGATCAATGAGATGATCGGGAGTGAAATCGGGCAACGGTTGTGCCAGCAGCTCAAGCGTTCCGAGCCCAAGATCTACAAGGATCAGTTGGTGGCTACCCGTGACCTGCTCAAGCGCCATGCGCCGGTGGATCCGGTGTTGCTCACGACGCTGGCAGAGCGTCCCGGCATGACCGCCACACGGCTGCAAAGCTACCTTGAAGCGGCCCAAGCCGCCGTCCTCCGGGAACGGCAGCCGGAACCCCTGCCAGAACCCAAGCAAGCACTGGACCTAAGTGCTTATCGCCGTATTGGCCACTCCAGTGGCCAGGGGGTGACCCATGAGCCAGCTTGAACAGACCGTGTCCCGTTACCGCAGTCTGCGTCTGAGCGCGGCCGCCGACGAACTGACCAACCTGCTGGCCGAGGCTGAAGCCAACGAGATGTCCTATCTGAGCTTCGCGGACCGGCTTGCCGAACACGAACTGATCCAGCGCCAGGACAAGCGCATCCGCCGGAACCGGAAGATGGCCGCGTTCCCTGCTGAGAAGCGACTGGAGGGCTTCGACTACCGGCACCAGACCACCATCACCAAACGTCAGGTCAATGCCTTGCTGGACTTCCAGTTCATCGACGAGCGGAACAACCTGGTGTTCATCGGCCCGCCCGGTGTAGGCAAGACCCACCTGGCCATCGGCATTGGCTACAAAGCCGTGGAAGCCGGCTACCGGGTGTTGTTCCGCAACGCCCTGGATCTGGTGGAAGAGCTTGAACTGGCCGAGATGAAGGGTGACCTGAAAAAGCGGGTCAGCGCCCTGGCCAAATACGACCTGCTGGTCATCGATGAGCTGGGCTACCTGCCCATGACCCGGCAGGCCCGGTACAACCTGTTCCAGCTGATCAACAGCCTGTACGAATACCGGTCCATCATCCTGACCACCAACAAGGACTTCACCAGCTGGGGCGAGTTCTTCCACGACGACAACGTGGCGGTGCCGATCATTGACCGGGTTATCCACCATTCACACATCTTTATGCTGGGAGGAGAAAGCTATCGACTGAAGCAGAAAGTTACAAGCTAGACTATGAAGGGTGGGTCAATTTTATTGGCCAAAGGTGGGTCAAAATAAATGGCCATTGACAAAGCCCCACCAATGCTCGATACTGATGCGATCAACAGACTTTGCTGCTTCGATGCGAGAGCGAAAATCAGCGTTAGCAATGCCTTCTTCGTCAATATAACGCAGCAGAATATTTAATATCTGGGAAGAAACTTGAATCGCAGCGGTCATTCGTTATGCCTGACTGAAAATGTCAAATACTATACGTTCCGGTCAAGACGCAATCAAGAGACAGAGTCATAATTACTGCAGTTTTTAAATCGCTGAATATTAATAATAACGGCGCAAAAGGAGTGAGTTCATATGCAGTTGTTTAGTTTTATCACCGAAACCCTGACCGATCTGTTCGGGCGTGAACCTACGCTCAATGAGATGATCCTGATTCCAATGGTCCCTATTTTTGTTTTGGGCTTTCTTGTTGAGTGGCTCTATCGAAGAATTAAAAGCGGAAACTGGGCAGCCACAAAAGGGCAGGCATTTTATATTCCCGAGGTTTTTGCCAACTTTTCGTTAGGCGCTGGTTACTACGTCTTCGGTGCGGTTATGAACATAGTTTATGTCGCAGCTGTTTATATTTTCGTCTGGGATCATCGTCTCTATACCATCCCTGTGAATGCCCTCACAATAATTCTGGCATTTTTTGTTCAAGAATTTTGTTACTACTGGTATCACCGTACAGCACATAGAGTGCGCTGGTTTTGGTCGCAACACGTATCCCATCACAGCGGCGAAATCATGAATATGTCTACGGCGGCGCGACAAAGCATTCTTAATGGCATTGTGGGCACTTGGATATTCTTCGCACCGGCTGTTTTCATCGGTTTTAGCCCCGACCTAATTCTTGGTTTATTAGGATTGAACCTCGCATTCCAGTGGTTTGTGCATACCGAAAGCATTACAAAGTTGCACCCGTGGTTGGAATGGTCACTAAATACGCCGTCTAACCACCGCGTGCACCACGGACGTAACCCACAATATATTGATAAAAACTTCGGCGGAGTCATCATGATCTACGACCATATTTTTTCAACCTATGAGGCAGAAAAAGAAAAGGTCGAATACGGCATCGTAAAACAGATCAAAAGCTATAACTGGTTTGTAATGAACCTGCATGAACTTGTCGATATGATTCGAGACGTGATGGCACCCGGCAAGCTTTCCGAGCGGCTAAAGCATCTTTGGAAGCCACCGGAGTGGGAGCGTTCAGGTCATACACCTATTCATACCTGGACAACCGTACAGATGGACGGAAAACAGACAGGAAATACGGCCGCTGAAGAAGTCGAGACGGCCAAAACAGACTCTAAGATGGTGGAAGTAAAATGATCTTTTTAAGTCGACTTTTTTTGAGTATGTCAGCCATTGCGTTTCTACTGATCGGTTTAAATACCTTGTACGACCCAGTCGCAGCCATGACTGCCATCGAACTGCAGCCGACTTCGATCAGCGCAACGAATGAAATTCGAGCCAACTATGGGGGAATGCACCTAGCTTTTGCCTTAATCATGCTGACGGGTGCTATTGCCGCGTCAGCGCGCCGACCCGCACTTTGGATGATTTTCTCAATCACTTTCGGCCTGGTTGTTGGCCGATTAATAAGTTTGTTGCTTGATGGTATGCCTAATGCCACTGCAGATTTTTTACTGGCTCTGGAGATTGTCTCCACAGCGGGGGCCGCAGGGTTACTTTGGTTCAGCCGAAATATAAGTCATGAGCCACTCAGCGATTAAGCTTCGTAGGCCTATCTTCATATTAATAGTCATAGTCAATTCATAGTCATTTAATCTTAGTTTCACAGCCCGCTAAGCGGGCGGAGAAGGTAATATGAGCGATCGCATTGAAATCCTAAAAAACTCAGTTAATAATGCCATTCGAGCGATTTGTCCGGAAAGAGCCATTCTTTGGACGGAATACTACAAGAATAAATTGAATCGAAATAAGCCGGTAGAAATACAGGCCGCTGAAGCCATGTGTTATGTACTGCAAAATAAAAGTATAGAAATATATCCCGATGAACTGGTAGTCGGAAATTACACCTCCCATAGAGTGGGAGGAATTATCTATCCAGAAAAGGCAGGGCTTTCGGCACTCGCTGAAATTTTTACTTTTCATAAACGTAAAGTAAACCCCTTATCGACATCAAGAGGGGACCGCTTCCGACTCTTTTCAATTATCCCTTTTTGGTTAAATCGTAACGTCTTATATATTGCACCCATAAAAAAACCGCTCTCCCTTTTCATCGTTAGACTTTCGTCATTAGAATCAAGGGAAGCGGTTTTTTTAAGCAATCAGTAATCTAAATTGACCCATGCTGTCAAATCCGTAGAACCAAACTTGGGAGATTTTAGTTACGCAGCTTGACGATAATAATCAAACCACACCTGTCTTGGCGATTTATAACCCAAACCCTTTTGAATCCTAGTCTGATTGTAGTACAGCTCGATGTATCCAATAATATCTCTGATGGCTACAAACCTTGTTTTATAGTCTTGGTGATATACCAGCTCATTCTTTAATGTGCCCCAGAAGCTTTCTATCGGAGCATTGTCGTAACAATTCCCTTTGCCGCTCATCGAGCCTGTAAAATGGTGCTGTTTAATGATCTTATGATACGCGTGGCTACAGTATTGACTACCTCTATCAGAGTGAACGATTAGCCCTTTGCTGGGTCGTTTGTTCTTGATGGCCATGTTCAATGCGCGACAGACCAAATCTGCGGTCATGCGTTTGTTGATGGCATAACCAACAAGCTCTTTGGTGTATAAATCTTTCACTCCAGCCAAATACAACCAGCCCTCATGTGTCCAGATATAAGTAATATCGCTTACCCATGCTTGGTTAGGGCGACTGGTGTCAAACTGCTGATTGAGCACGTTTGGATAGACAAGCTTATTATGGTTTGAGTCAGTGGTGACCTTAAAGCGCTTATGACTACGACATTTAATGCCGTGTTCCTCTTTGATGCTTCTAACCATATATTGGCTAATATCGTACCCTTGCGCTCTTAGGTGGGCATGCAGTCGATCTACGCCATAACGTTCTTTCGTTTCATTGTGAGCGGCTTTAACCAGTAACTCGCACTGATTACGATGTACCTGCTGACAGCTGATATGACGACCTAGCCAGTCATAGTAGCTTGAGGGTTTAACCTGTAGTACGCGGCACATGCTACTAATGCTAAAGACTTGCTGGTTGTCTTTGATAAAGGCGTACTTGACTAGCTGTGCCTTGCAAAGTACGCCGTCGCCTTTTTTAATATCTCTCGTTCCTCTTCGGCTATTTTAAGCTGTCGTTTGAGGCGTTTGTTCTCTTCAATCACGGCTATGAGCTGTGGATCGTACTGCTCTGTCCCTACAAGCTTGCCTTGATTGGCTTTGTTATGCCAATTAGGGGTCCTAGGGATTTTGCCTCCATATATCGCAAAACCCTCTGAAGCTCCCGTCTGCCGTGGCCTGTAGAGGGCTATTAATTTCTAATTCACCAAAAATTTGTTATCTTCTTTGACCTTTAGGTCAAAGAATGAGCAGAGACAAACGGCTATCAATTCTCACTGCCGCGGAAATCGAGGATTTATACAGCGTTCCTTCCTTCAACGAGTCTTATCAGCGGTTTTACTTCGCGCTAAATGATAAAGAACTTGCGGAGCTATCCAGAATACGGCAACGCAAGTACCGTTGTGTTGCCGTTGCATTGTTGGGCTACTTCAAATGCAAACCGATCCTGCTCAACCCGAGTTATAAATCCATGCAGGATGACTTGGCATTTATTGCGCGATTTCACTTTAAAGACCTCAAGTTTCGGCGCTTTAGTTTGAAAGCGGACCAAAAATCCCGCATCTATGAGCGTGTTTTATCAATTGCTGGAGTCAACAGCTGGAAAGATAAGCAACATCAACCCCGGCTTGTTGAACATTTGCTGGTCTGCGCTGAAAGCTGGGTGGCACCCCGCGCACTCTTTGACGCAGCAATCGAGTACCTGGCCCACCAGAAGATCGCCATTCCTGCCTATAGTACCCTGCAGAAGATCGTCAGTCAGGTGATTAATCAACATCAGCAACGATTGTATGATCAGATCAATGCCGCTTGCAGCCAAAGCTTAAAGAATATGCTGCAGACACTGGTTTCCGATGAAGACCACTTTACATTGAAGCAGCTGCGCGGGAGCGCTCGCAACTTCACCGGTACCGAGCTGCAGAAAGAGCTGGCGGTGTATAACCATATTCAACCGCTAATGGAGGATGTGACGACTGTACTCGACTCGCTTTCTCTGTCCCAGAAAAACCAGCATCACTATGCCGAACGGGTTGATTATTACGGTGCTAAACTTAAGCGTCAGTCGCCTGCTAACCAATGCTTGTACCTGCTGTGCTATCTGCAGTCTCGGTACCAGCAGGGCTTGGAGCGCATTGCGGAAGGGTTCATCCATCACACTCGACAGGTGAAGCAACGAGCGCATCAGATGGCGCAGGAACGGGTTTATCAAGACTGGCAAAAGGCAGCCCGCAACGTGAGTAAAGCCGCTGAGATCCTGCACCTGTTCGTGGATGACCGCATCGACCCTAATACTTCCTTCCACGCGGTACAGCAACAGGCTTTCCAGTTTCTCAGTGCCAACGACCTGAACTCGGTCTGCCGATACCTGAGCAATCAGAAACAGTCAGCGGAGGAAGCGTTCTGGCAACACCTGGACACGGAATCCACATTGCGAACCGGCCTGTTACGGTCGCTCTTTTGCTGTCTGCGCATGGAAGGCACCGACAAAACGCAACGGTTAGCCCGGATCTTAGACCAAGCTCGGTTGGATCTGGTCGCCGGCAATATGCTCGGCGATGCCTGCATTGATCAGCGTCTACCGCCGAAAGCCACACGACCACTATTGCTAAAACCCGATGGCAGTATAGATAAAGCCAGGTATGAATGGTTCCTGTACCTGCAGATTCCCAACCGGTTAAACGGCCAGCTAATGCTGCCGGAAGTCATTCGATATCGGGCGTTAGAGGATGATCTGGTGAAGCCACAGACCTGGAAAAACCAGAAGCAGGTCTTGGTCGAGGGTACGCAGCAACCGAAAATCTCCAAGGATCCGACGCGACTGATCCCGCGTATGGCGGATGAGCTGACCCTTCGGTTACACGAGGTCAGCGAATACTTGGAACGTTCGGACAATCGGGACGTGATACTGCGCCCGAAAGGCGGCAAACACCTTTGGCGGTTGCCTACAGCCAGTAAGAAACACCTGGTGAATAATCCGTTCTTCCAACAAATGAGAGCGATCAGCGTTGCCGATGTCTTGCGCGTGGTGGATCAGGATACCGGATTCATTGACGACTTCGAGCATGTGCTGGGCATGAACTCGAAAAGCCGTCAATACGAAGTGGACCTGTTGGCGATCTTGATCGCCAATGCCACTAATCAGGGCATCTATGGCATCGCTCAGATCTCCGATCGGACCTATGATCAGCTCAGCACTATCCAGGCGAACTACCTTCGGCTGGAAACCCTGAATGCGGCCAATGACCGTATCAACAACGCTACCACACGACTGAGCATCTTCAAGCACTACAACATCCAGGATGACAGTCTGCATGCCAGTGCCGATGGTCAGAAGTTCGAAGCCAAGCGCGAGACGTTCCGTACACGGTATTCCTCAAAATACTTCGGTACCAGCAAAGGCGTCTCGGCGGTCAGTCTGAATGCCAATCATATGGCCATCAATGCCCGGGTTATCGGCGCCAACGAACATGAATCCCATTACATCTTTGACCTGTTGATGAACAACAGTACTGAGATTATCCCGGACATGCTCTCAACTGACACTCATGGGGTAAATCATGTGAACTTTGCCTTGCTCGATCTGTTCGGTTATCGGTTCGCCCCCCGATATGCCCGGGTTGGCAAGGTCATCAATGAGCTGTTCAACATCACCGAAGACGAAAATCAGCGCGTGAAACTATCGTTGCGCAAGCCGATCAACACGAAACGCATCATAGACCACTGGGACACCATCCAGCGGATCGCAGTCTCTCTAGCCCAGCGGAAAACCAGCCAAGCTACGTTGGTGCGTAAACTCTCCGGCTACAAGCACAACCACCCGTTACTGGAGGCTCTGACTGAATACAACCGGTTACTGAAGGCCCAGTATCTGCTGAACTACATCGATGACGCCAGCCTTAGAAACCATGTGCAGCGAGCGCTGAACCGGGGTGAAGCTTATCACCAGTTGCGTCGGGCGATCAGCAACGTCAACGGCGACCGGTTCCGAGGCAATAGCGATGAGGAGATCCAAATCTGGAACGAAAGTGCCCGACTGGTGGCTAATGCCATCATCTACTTCAACTCGAAAGTACTCAGTAACCTGCTGGACAGCTTCGAGGAACAGCGCAATGACAGATACCAGGAAACAGTCAAGCGGGCCTCACCGGTAGCTTGGGAGAACATCAACTTCCGGGGTACATACACGTTCGCGCCGACGGGCGAACTGCCAAAACTGGAGGACTTAATGGCACCGATTGAGGGCTATCGACCTAGAAATGAAAGTTGATACCCCTCTACAAGCCACGGCAGACGGGGGCTTCAGAGGTTTTTGCAATATATGGAGGCAAAATCCCTAGGACCCCAAAAAGAAAATATATCTTTCAAGAGAGGAAGCTAAATCAGATATTTTTGAGTATATTGAGATGTTTTATAATTCTAAGCGCAGACACGGTTCCATTGGTCAACGTTCTCCGTTAGAGTATGAGAAGAACCATCAAAAGATGGTTATGTGTGTCTAGATTTTTAGTGGCTATTCAAATTGATGCATACATCTGCCCAACTACTGGTCACTTAAAGGTTAAATTTGATAATAATTTTATATTAGATATGCGAATTCATACAGCTAGCTCAAGGTTTATACCTGGCAGAGCATTGAGCCTTAAATTCGATTCAAGAGTGGATATGGATAATGCACCTGTTTCACAACGAATTATTACTTACTAAGTAAAACAAAAAAGCGTGACGCAACTTTGTCACGCTTTTAGCTTGCCTCAGCTGTAATTTCCACTTTATTCAAAGCCTCCATAATACTTTTTGCCAAAATTTCAGCAAAATCTACATTTACAGCATTCCCTATCATCTTATATCCGTGGTTAACATCAGTGTATTTAAAAATAAAATCATCAGGAAATCCTTGAATTCTTGCACATTCTCGAACACTTAAACGTCTATGTTCAGTATTAGGGGCGAACATAAACTTGTCTTGCTCTATTTTTACCATTTTTGGCGAACTAGGATGTATTGGAGCATGTCTTCCCCCTGCTTGGATTGTAAATGAAGGTTCATTCCATCTGCGCACTCTATTTCTTGACATATATATAGACGAGAAGCCACCTTCCATATATTCATGGTTAGGTACAATTACATCAGTATTTGGTTTTGTTTTATTCAATGCAGGAACAGCACTATCCTCGAGATCACGAATAACGTCTTCTAGATAACAGGCTTGTTTTGTTTCTTCAGGGAAAGAGTAAAGAACATTTAAGTCTTTTCTAAAACCAATAAAGATAACTCTTTTTCGATCTTGAGCAATACCAAAATCTGCTGCATTAAGCAGCTTAAAATGAAGGTCATAACCTGCCTCTAAAAAAGTACTCTTAATATTTGATAAAGCATCAGAATGTCTAGGGGCTAGCATTCCACTAACATTTTCAGCTAGGAAAAAGGAAGGTTTTTTCGCTTCTAAAATACGAATAAAATCAAAAAACAATTGTCCACGCTTATCTTCAATGCCTCTTTTAGAGCCTGCTTCGCTCCAACTTTGACATGGTGGCCCACCAATAATACCATCACAGTCTGGAATCTCTGACTCATCTATTAAAGTTATACTGCGTTTATCTAAAGGTGTCTCAGGATGGTTGTATTCATATGTAGACCAAATATCTTTATCGAACTCATTAGCAAATATGATTTGAAACCCTGCCCGTTTAAAACCAAGATCTAAACCGCCAGCACCAGAAAAAAAAGAAGCTATTTTGAAAGACATAATTAAAAAATCGTTTTTATTGCGTTAAAAATATTATCGCAATTTTCGAAACAAAAGGCCAGCTTTTCTTTATGTAAAATGCTTAGAGTGGTTTTAGTTTAAATTATATTTAAACCTATTATTAATATTTATTTAATACTTTCAGCTAAAATTTAAATCCTAGTTTTGATAAGAAAGGCAAATATACCTTTTGTTTTTCAACATCTAACAAGTCTTTAGCTATTTGCTCTGCAAATGCATCATAGCTGTCGTTAGCTTGCCCTTTCGCCAAATGAGAGGCTTCAGGTAGTCGAGAAATTTTGTTAGCAAAAGCAAAGCGTTGATTATCCGTCATGGGTACAAACATATCGAGCGTATGGGGGTCTCGCTTGTCTTGCTCCGCCTTAGCGGTCTTTACTTTAGCTTTTTGTTTAAACTTAAAGGTAAAACCTGTAATTGTACGACCTTGTTTGTGCTGGTCATAACTGACCGTAATATCGGTATTATCATTAATATCTTTTACCGCCATATCCAACACACGTTTTTTAAAATCACCCATTGCCTTATATTCTGTATCAAGCAATCCAAAACGAAAGCGTAACTCATCTAAGGTAATGTTCAGCAATTTACTGGCTTTAAAACGAATCAAACACTCATACAACCGCATGGCATAGCGACTTTGCAGATTTGCCACCTGCTCAATCTCATAACTAGTAAAGTTGCGCTCCAACTCAACGAGCATGGGAATAATGGCATTGGCAAACATAAATTTTACCGTGGCTTCATTTTCCACATATTCAGCGGATTGGGTAAAACGTTCATAACGTACAGCAACGTTGCCTTTAGAATTAATATATTTATAACCCCATTTAGCTTCAAACAATCCCAAAACCGCTTGCTTTAACATTCTATACGCTGTTGTTTTATCAACGTCAAACGCATCTACATAATCGCTTGCATGAATAATTAATTCTTTGTCCGTTAGCTGTTCAATACTGTCGCAAAATTCACGCCCT
>NZ_AP031598.1:0-49233 GCF_041154765.1 Moraxella sp. K23 | reverse complement strand
TAAATAAATGTTATAGATTTTCTTTAAATATTAATTCAATGAAAACACCTGTTATTGTTGAATAAATCAGGATGAGCAATTTTAATTGTTTTTTCCCTGATTTTATTCAATAATATTGTCTATTATTTATTTCAATAAAAACCTATCAATAATATTATGCTGGTCATTTATTTTTGTATTTTATTGTAATTTATGTATTGACAATAATATTTTTATTCTAAATTTTAATTGATGCTTTTTAGATATTATCTCGTGTGTTTGGATAACTTTTAGTTATGGTTATAAAGTAAGTTAAAATTAGTCGATATTTTTCAGAGGGTGGGTATTTGTCGACTATTTCGTTACTGCGTCGTTGGCTATTTTTTTAGGAGGGTATTTTGACGGTTCAGGTAATTGGTTATGCTCGGGTGTCAACCAAGGAGCAAGATTTGTCTTTGCAGCTTGATGCTTTGAGTAAATATGGCTGTGATCGAATTTTTACTGATAAGCTAAGTAGTGTAAAAGAACGCCAAGGGTTAACGGATGCGTTAGGGTATTTACGCGACGGTGATACCTTGGTGGTTTGGAAGTTAGATAGGTTGTGTCGCTCCCTACCCGATTTGATTAAAATCAGTGAGCAAATTCGGACGGCGGGTGCACAGCTTGTGAGTATTACCGAGAGTATTGATACCAGCACACCTGCCGGTCGGTTGTATTTTAATATTTTAGGAGCACTGGGTCAGATGGAGCGTGAGCTGATTCAAGAGCGGGTAAAGGCGGGTCTTGCGGCAGCGCGTCGCCGTGGTAAAGTCCCGGGTAAGCCTAGGGTGAGTGAGGAGAAGTTGGAACTGGCTCGTCGGGAGTTGTCTGCTGGACGGACTTATCCTGAGGTGGCAAGGATTCTAGGGGTGCATCCGCAGACGTTGTATCGGTTGGTGCCGGTGAAAAGTTTAGAGATCCAATGACTAGGCCTTTCCAAGTAGGTCTAATACTAATATTGATGTATGCTGAAAAAAATAGAGAAGAAGACCTAATAAAGCCACATCACTAACTCAACACTTTCTGTATTGCTAATAAGACGCCTACCACCACGGCAAATAAAATAATTAGACTTAAAAGGTGGTTATGTTTGGCTAACAGCCCTCTACCCTGAACATTTTCTTTATGATCAAGCTTGACCATTTCCAGACATTGTGAGATGAAAGCTAAGCTAGCAGCGGTAGCTTTTTTAGAATGATAAGGTTTTGGCTGATTGGCAAACCCAGGTAATTCTTCTTGGGTTGGTCTTACTTGTTTTTTAAATGATTGCCAATATTGTCCGTTGGCATTGAGCTGATAAAAGGCAGGACTGGTTTCAATATCATTGTCACCGTAATAAAGCCACTGCTGGTATAAATAACTGCCCTCCCAAAATCTAGCTGGTAGTATGGTGACAATGCCTTCGCAATCATCATGTACCAAAATAGGAATGATATTCATGGATAATTTGCCATTGGGCAGATGTGGGCGCCATAGAAAAGTACCTGTTGTTATGAGTGGTAATGCGCTTAATGCGGATGGGACTCGCTGTATATGGCGCTCTTGTTCATCGGTCACATGTTCCGCATAGCGTCTTAGCTCAGGGTCATCAGGGGTGGTATGTTTTAGGGCGTACAGTTGACTTGCTACATTAGTTAGTTGATAGGAAGGGGTGCGCCCAGTTGGGTCATATACGATATCAGCCGGACAGGAAAAAGCTTTATCTTCATCAAACAGAAATTTGTTAGCTTGTACAATGGCTGCCCAGACAAGACGTCCCTCACTGTAGAGTTTACCAAGATGATTGATTTGTTCGATAAGCGGGTCATTATTGAGCATCCAGCTAGGTGGCACAATCTGTAGGTACGCAAGCTCTTTTTCTTGCATGTGTGCCAGTGTTTCAGCTAAGTTAATATTTAAGACTTGTGATAGTTTAATTTCTTCTTGAAGTTCTTTGCTCATGCTGGTCTCAAAAGATACAAATTAGATTATTGCAATAATTTATAATAAACAATTTTCTAATCTTAGCGTATCCAGCTGTCTTATGACAAATCCATTGCTATTTCTTTTTTCATATTTTGTTTTTTTATTGGTTTATTTGGAGTGTGAATAGTAGCTTTAAGCGATAGTAAGCAAGGAAAATTAAATCTATGAAAAACAATAGGTTTTCGTGATAACAAAACATCTCTAAATTTAGCAAACATTTATTTAATCAGAATCAAGAAATATTTAAGTATTTAAGTATTTAAGTATTTAAGTATTTAAGTATTTAAGTATTTAAGTATTTAAGTATTTAAGTATTTAAGTATTTAAGTATTTAAGTATTTACTGATAATAGAATTTTCTTAGAAGCACTGTCAAATTGATATTGATTGATTTTGCCCTGAAAAATCAGTTGCAAAGCTTTTTCGATATTGATGATATCCACATCAAACCATTCACTGGGCTTATAATCTTGACTTCCTACTTTAAGAGTCATATTTAATCGTTGCTCATAAAAGAATTGATGTAAACGATATTCAACCTGCTGTGGGTTACTATCATATAATGCCCATTCTGCAATAATATCCACCTCAGAAAATAAAAAAGTAGCATCCATTTGCGAGCTTTTGGCTCGCAATTCTCCTCTATTTTTACTAAAACCAATCTTGTGTAAGTGGTGAAATCTTTTTAGCTCATCTCTTGGTTTTTTTAATTTCGCCACGTAGATGATACCTGTCAGTTTTCTCCCATTTTGATTTTGCAGAGTTGCCATATCCTGCGTTGGAGTGTCACTAAAACCACTAATCAAATCCAAATTTTGCCATTCTGGCGCAGTGATAAGTAATTGATAGCTATCGGCATCATGGCGATACTGGGCAGATGCCAATGAACGTATTAACATATTGGATTCTGTGCCATTAGCAAATATTAAGCGTAATCGTTGTTGGTTGCGTTCATTTTTGCGGGTTTCAGCCTGATAGATACTAGCGACATAGCATACCAGCCCATTTAATACAAAGACACTACCCTCTCGAATATCCTTGACCGAAGAAAATGCCGTTTTATGGTATTGTTTGGTTCGCATTGAATCATGAATCAAGGTAAAAATAGGTGAAAATTTGTCAAAGTCTTCACAAATTTTACGCTTTGCCACCAACTCATCACTAAACTGGTCAGGGCTTGCTCTATCTAAAATTGAACGATTGTAAGTTTTAGCCAATAAACTGCTATCAATATCGCCTAATTGTGCCAGTAAACCTTGACTATCCATGCGTAAAATATCGTCAATTGACGTTGGGGTTTGTTTGACTTGCGTTTGCTTCAAAGGTTCAGCATTAGGATTCGGCTTTAATTCAGTTAGCAAACTGAAGTTATCATAGGGTTTTAATATATCTAATTTTTCAGTGTCCTGCTTTAAAGAAGCCAATCGCCTAGCTAACTTTTTCTCTTCGAATCCGTTAGACTTGGGATTTTGCTCGCTAGGTGAGTGTCCATGTTGTTTAACAAATTCATTAATTTCTTGAAACTGGCTGACCAAGTTATCATCAATACTTAGCGTTGGTCTGGCAATGATATTAGCCAGTAAGCCATTGTTATCATTTGCTAAAATGTCTGCCAACGATTGATACGGACGGCTTTTTTGTTGTTGGTTGCGAGCATTCAAATTCATGATTTAGCCCTATCCATTATTTTGTGCTTCACTATTTGACTGGCTGTTTCTTTGTTCTGCAACTTTGATACGGATAAAGTTTAACGCTTCCGCCATACGGACTTCTTGAGCGTCGTTGCTATTGCGATTGGGTTCATTGCCTGTACGAGCAATAAAATCATTTATACGCTCCCACAATCCAAACGCTTCTTGCTCGGTCATAGTCGAGCGTGTCGCCAGCACAACCTCATTGATAGTATGCAGTGCTTGGCTATCAAGATTTTTGGACAATACCTCATAACCGCGTTGGAATGGATTGACCGCATTAATGAGATTAATAGGCAAATCAGCCACATTGATGAATTTTTTGCCAATTTTGACAAACTGTTCATTGGTAGTATTCGTCGTTCGTCGGCTATCTTGATTGGTAGTTGGGTCAAAAATTGTGACGTTATACGGCAAATGTCGTTCTTTAATAATATTGACTGGATCAAGCGATTCCCTTTGAGCAGCTGGTAAATGGGTGATATCAATATATTTGCCATTTTGCTCAATATATTGGCGCTCGCCTTCAATATCAGCATCATTAGGGATTTGGTTAATTTCAACTATTCCACCACTATTATTAATCAGCAATTTCGTCATAACACCTTGCTGGACTTGTCCGATTTCATCATCATCCAAGTATGGATAACGAATACGAAGCATAGTCGGCAATACCGTGTCTGAGATAATTTCGGCTTGTTCATCAGCGTCTAAACCATTCTTAAACTCAGGCGTGGCTTGAATATATTGTTTGGCTAACTGGGTATTTTGGCTAATTTCGGCGATGATTTCATTGCTATCTTGATTCAGAATTTGCAAAGCCCGTTTTGATGGCGGATTAACACTGTCTTCAATGATAATCGTCCCAATCGGTAATACTTCATCAGGTTTGGCTTCACTTCTGGGTTTAAAATTGACATTCGGGGCTAAGACTTGCTCCATCAATAGTGATAATGAAATGGCTTTGAGCATGTCATTAACTGCATTGGTCACTTCGGTTTGACTGGCTTCGGGCATTGCGATGAGATTGGTAAATTGAGCATGGGTTTTGCCTGCCACATCCCGTGTTGCTCTGCCAATGATTTGAATAACTTCTGTCATTGAGCCACGATAGCCAATGGTCAAAACGTGCTCGCAATATACCCAGTCAAAGCCTTCTTTTGCCATACCCAGTGCGATAATAATATCCATATCATCACGTTCTGTGATATTAGCCAAATACGCTTGCGTTTTGACCCGTGTGGCATCATCATTGACCAAGTCAGCCACTTTAAGCAGTCTGCCGTCATCGGTTTTGACCGTTAAAACCCCTGTATCTGTATCAACATTCACCGTTTCCCCAATATAGCCAATGATTTTTCTTACCGTTTCGTATTTATCCGTTTCGGCAGATAGGGCATTGACGTTAGGAATATGAATAATGGTTTTAAGTCTAGTGTCTAAGCAGTCTGGCAGGGCATCAAAAAAGGAATCAGTATAAAAGCAATAGTTTAGGCTCAACGATTTTAGGTGATTATAGCCATTAAGCTGTTCATAATAGGTATAAGTTACCTTATCAAATTTTTCTTCGTCTTTTTCGAGCAAAATTGGTACGGCATCGCCCCGAAAATACGAGCCTGTCATTGCCACGATATGTGCATTGGACTGCGTCATAATTTCATCAATAATCGCCCCAAGTCGGTTATTGTCACTTGCCGATACATGATGAAATTCATCAATACCTAGCAGTACATCATTAAATAAACTGACATCCGCCACTTTGTCATAGCCGTAGCGTAAACTATGATGAGTGCATACCAACACCATTGGAGCGCCCTCCCCTATCTCACGCAAAAATTCGCTAAAAATCTCGGTTTTGCTATTGTCGCTTTGGTAGTTATTTAAGCAAAGGTTGTATCTATCATCGACTTCCCAATCGGCAAAAAATCCATACTGGCTCAATGCCGTTGATTTAAACGATTTACCGATACTCATTTCAGGCACAGCCACAATCACCTTTTTGATACCTTGGTTGATGAGTTTATCGAGTGCCAAAAACATCATGGCTCGAGATTTTCCCGACGCAGGTGGTGATTTGATGAGTAAATATTGGCTTTGGCGTTTAGCAAAGGCACGAGACTGCATTTCACGCATCCCCATGTCATTCATGGCGGTGCTGTTGCCTGTCTGGGCGTAGGTTTGATTGAGTAGCTGAACCATCTTGGTCATAATTTTTCCATATTTAAGTATTTAAGTATTTAAGTATTTAAGTATTTAAGTATTTAAGTATTTAAGTATTTAAGTATTTAAGTATTTAAGTATTTAAGTATTTAAGTATTTAAGTATTTACTGATAAATAGTTTTCAAATGTTGTAATGCAATATCAATATGCTGGTCATTGAATAATTCCAATTTACGTTTTGCCCAGATTTCCCCTGCTTGCCAATTTGCCATGCCTTGCTTAATACCTTCCGCCGTAGCAGGATATTGTTCTTGATAGATTAGCCAATCCACCGTAGATAGTAACTCCAAGCCAAACGGCGACTCAAATCCTGCTATCACATTATCAACTTCTGTCAAAACGGGTAAAAAATCTGACATTGATGTTTGCAAATATTGCTCAACTTCAGCTTGTTTAGTTTGATTTGTCCAAATAACATCCAATGGTTTGCAGTCTGGCAGACGCTTTTCAGCCAATAAATAGCTACCATCTAGATTGTTAAGTAAATGACGTAGATTTGGGGCATAAGTACCATAATAATGGGGCATAAATGATAACTGTAGCGGATTGGCTAGACGATGACGCTCAATGGCTCGTTGCAAAAACCACATCAGTTTATGCACTTCAAGCAAGCTACATTCCATACCAAGCACCCAATAGCGGTCAACTACCTGATACAACAAGGCTCTAGCATGGGTGAGATTATCAGTTATTGGTGCAGTCGCGACCGTATAATAACTACCCGATGGTTCAAAGATTTGAATATCAATATTTGGCAAATCGCCCAAGGCTTGTTTGATAAGTGGCTTCACCTGTTGCCAAGGCAGTCCGCCATTACCCGCTCCCAATGGGGGAATGGCTATCGATTCGATACGATTATCAATTAACCATTGTCGCAAATCTTGCAATCCTGCTTGTATCCATTCGATTTGTGATTTGGCTCGCCAATGCTGTTTGGTCGGAAAGTTTACTATCCATCTTTGCTTAAGTTGGGGCTGAGAATGTTGTGTGGGTGGGGTATCAATATCAACCACAAACATTTTACCGACTTGCACATCACCTGATTTGCACGCTTTGGCATAGCGTTTGAAATTTTCGGGAAATTGTTGTTTAAACATTAATGCGATACCTTTGCCCATCACACCGACCGTATTGACGGTGTTAACCAATACTTGGGTATCCGCTTCGAGTAAATTGCCTTGGGTGTATGTAATCATATTAAAGATACCAGTTGGGTCGGCTATGCACGTCCAATGTAATGCCAGACGTATTGATTAATTGTTGAATGCTTTGTTTGACGTTGTCATTATAACAACAGATACCGATGATTGCCGATATAGGGCAATGCTGATAAATCAAAAATTCGGCTTGATAACGCTCAAATTTTGCCAAGTCGTTAGGTTCACGGCTAAAATCTCGACGTTGCAATAATGCCCAGTCAATTTTGTCTAGGTCTTTTCTGTCGGTAAAAAAGTTCGTCCATTGGTAATAAGCATGGCTATTGGTAAAGACATAGTCCAAATGCTGGCTTTCTACCGCATCAATCGATGATACCAAAATCACGATATCTTGCATGGGTCGTTGCATCACACCCCGACCCGATTTGATATTAAGTAGCATGGGCGAAAAAGGGGTAAAATAAAACGGCACATAGTCATTAAGATAGCCTTGCCGTCCAACAGGCACAGGGTGATTGGCTCGTTTTTGAATCAGTTCTGGATTGCCGATATGTTGCCAGTTGGGTGACTGGATAGGGCTATTGCCACTGTGCAAGCCATTGGCAAAAATCCATGGTAAATTCGCAATATGGACAATCCGCCATATCAGTCCTTTGTTTGGGTTTAATGTATTACTATAATCATAAGTCATAAGTAAATACTTATATAATTTTTTAAGTAAATATATAAATAATTATATAATTATCCAAATAGTTCAGAATGTGTTTTTAGATGGTGCAGTTCAATTTCATCGTCATGCAGTTTATATACCAGCACCAAGTCTGGTTTGATATGACAATCTCGATAACCTCTAAAGTTACCAGTCAAGGCATGGTCACGGTATTTTTCTGGCAGTTGGATTTTTTGTACCAAACAATTTAATACTTCCGCCCATTCTGCGGTGGCTAAGTGTATGACTTGTTTTGCCATGTCTTTTTTAAAGCTTTTAGCAATCGAGATTTTACGTTTCACTTAGCGAGCTCCGCCACTGACTTATTAAAATCATCAACCGTGGTAAATGTTTCATATTCGCCATTTTCAAATTCTTGAATGGTTTGGCGTAGTAGATTTTCACCTTGTGGGCTTAATTGATACTCTTTTTGATAATCAAAGGTCAATGGCACGGTGCGAGTTTTGGCAACTTGTTTTAAAAATAGCTTGATGGCTTGTGAAGGTGTCAAACCATAGCTATCTAATACTGCAAACGCCTCATCACGCAGTTCTTGGTCAAGTCGAATATTATAGGTAACAGCGGTCATACTATTAATCCTTTATACGTTAGTTATACGTTAAGTATAGTACAACTGCTTAAGGCTGACAATTAATAAAAGCAAGCTATTTATATGATGAGTATATAAGTAAATATATAAATAATTATAAATATATTTACTTAAATACTTATTTAATTATTTACTCTTTTTCTTTTTGGCTTTGTTGTCAATGGCTTGCTTTTTTTCGGTATTGATTAGGCTTTCGTAGCGTTCGAGTAGATAAGCCAAACGACTTGCAGTATCGGCAAAGCCTTTGGGGTTGTAGAGTTTGTCCACGGCATCGTCTAGGTTTTGGTGGGCGATTTTAAGCGGCTCTGGCATGGTATCTGGGTCGTAGAGTTTGGCTAAGGTTTCGCCTGCGAAGTCTTCACGGGTGAGTAGGATTTCTTCGGCTAAGTGTTCGATATGCTTTTTTTGGTCATCCGTGACGGTGGGGAAGGGGAAGGTGTTATAAACAATCGTTCCTGAATAGCGGTAACGACTTTCTAATCTTCCAGCAACTAATCGCATCCAATCATTATGGGCTAATGATGTTAAAATGCCAAATTCGAACATTGTGCCATTTGGAATCATGTGATTTAGATTTGTAGATATTATATTATGACTAAAAAAACCAATTGGTACATATTTACGTCGTTCTGAAGATACACTTGGTACTAAAATATAATTGTCAGATTTGGGCTGTGAAATTTGTTGAAAAAGGTGGGGTTCAGAAGCGATTTTTTTTGTTGCTTGCGATATACTCTCTAAACGAAATAACTTCACTTTCTCTAAAATTTCTTTAACATTTTTCATTTCTTCTAAAGTTTCTAGACTTTCATCGGCGAACCATAAACACCATCTTTGTTCACCATTTAAAAATTCTCTTGCACCTAAAACCTTTCTCACATATTTTTCAGCCAATGGTTCTTGTAATAAAAATTTATCTCTTTCTTCTTTACTATTGAAAAAGAAATTGCCATCATCTGTGGGTTTATTTCCATACACCATTTTTGAACCACTATACAAAGGCTTATCCCGACTTTCTACGGTAATATTTGACCCAGCGATAAGATACGGGCTGATATTTTTTACCTTTTCACTGTGCCAAATCCCATCCACCTGTGAATAAATCGTCTTTTGCCCCTCATTCATCATCTCAAGCCCGATAATCACCACATGAACGCCTGCATTGTGCTTGGCATTGTTTTTCCACGGAAACGACTGATACGCAAAACCAATGCCAACACCCAACCCAAAAATATACGGAAATAACATCGCCACTTGCTCACCTTGGGCAATCGAATTGGTCGATACCAACGCCATTTTGGCTTGACTGCCTTTATCATGGCTATCTTTGAGATAATTTGCCCCTTTCCAAAACCAAGCGGTGACAAAATCCAAAAATTTGAACTTTTTAAACCCGACAAATACCTTTTCCATATCGGCGGTTTGCTCATCCGTGCGATTACCCGAACCACCAAATGGTGGATTGCCCACCACATAGATTTCTTGCTCACCGTCATTGGGGCAGACCGTCTGCCAATCCAAGCGTAAACTATTGCCATGCACGATATGACCGCTGTCTTTAAGGGGTAGCGTGGCACGACTTTGCCCAAAGGCTTCACGGAATTTGACATTCATCTGGTGTTCGGCAAGCCACAGCGACAAGCGAGCAATCTGTACCGCAAAATCATCAATCTCAATGCCAAAAAAATTGTCCAAACTAACCACACTGTCAAACCCAAAGTCCCATGACAGATTTTGGCTATTGCCTTTCATCATGTCCAATTTGGCTTGCCATACCTTGATTTCAAGCATTCGCAATTCTTTATAGGCGATAATCAAAAAATTGCCTGAGCCACACGCAGGATCGAACACCTTGATATTGCCTAAACGGGTCAATAACTCGTCTAAGCGTTTGGCTTTTTGGTTTTTGTGGGCATTGTCATTGCTTAGGCTAGCCAATTGCTCATATTCTGCTCTTAAGCCTTGCAAAAAGAGCGGCTCAATCACTTTCATGATATTGCTAACGGACGTGTAATGCTGCCCTAAATTACCCCGTTGCTGGGTATCAATCACCGCTTGGAACATAGAGCCGAAAATATCGGGGTTAATCTCTGCCCAATTCATCCGTGCACAATCAAGCAAAATCCGCCGTGTGCGAGCGTTAAACTCAGGTATCCAATATTGCTCACGGAACAATTCACCATTCACATAGGGGAACTTGGTCAAATGGCTAGGCTTGTTTGCTCGCTGTGGGCTATCCATCGGCAAATCGAGCACTTCAAATAAATCATGCAAAAAGGTATTGGTATCCGAGCCATCCGTCTGTGTGGTGGCTTGTAAGGTTTGGCAAAAGCTGTCTTTATCAAAAATACCCGTATCTTCGGCAAAAAAACAAAACAGCAAACGGGTTAAAAAAATGTTTAACGCATGGATATCGTCTTTGGTGTCAAACTCGTTATATCGCTTGATAAAATCAAATAACCGCCCCATTTTCTCGGATGCTTTGACATCAGCAGGGTGTTCGCTAAAATCTTTGGCACGCTCTAGCCCCACCAAGGGCAAAAAGAATGCATAATCTTTATCCAGCTCGACAAACTCAACATCGAGCGTATCATCGGTTTTGACATCGTAAGCCAATAAAGTCTGAAAATCTGTGACGACAAGTAGACGGATTTTGTGGGTTTTAATCAGTGGGTCAGTTTTGAGCGTTTGTAGGGCATTTTCGAGTTGCTCACTGCCGGTTAAACCACTATCGGACAACAAATCGCCATAGTTTTTGCCCACAGGCTTAAAATAGATTTTCTGTTTTAGGGCGACTTCGCCAAGCTCTGGGTGTTTGGCGATATTGGTACGGGTGTTTTGGCTTTTTATATCGTTCAGGGTCGTTTTTGAAATATCAAGTAATGCCAAAAAATCTAAAATAAACTTGCTTTGCGGTTGCTGACCATTTGCAATCGCTTGTGTGATTTTT
Source organism: Moraxella sp. K23 (assembly GCF_041154765.1). Taxonomy (NCBI): domain Bacteria; kingdom Pseudomonadati; phylum Pseudomonadota; class Gammaproteobacteria; order Moraxellales; family Moraxellaceae; genus Moraxella; species Moraxella sp. K23. Next base: position 37,913 of record NZ_AP031598.1, on the reverse strand, counting down.
TCGAGTCCATCAAAAAATTGCGCCTGATTAAATGCCATTCTTACCTCAAAAAAAGTAAATATTTGCTTATATAAGTATTGATATAAATACTTATATACTTACAAAAATTCTACCTTGCTTATAATTAAAATTGAACTTGTGACCCCGAATTTCTACATGTAATAAAACTCAAAATCTCAACCCCGAATTTTTACACCTATTAAAAATTATTTCATACTTATCTACTTATTCAAGTAAATAAGTATTTACCTATTATCGTTTATTTACCGTTTGCTCGATTAACTCAATTAAAATCTGTGTCACTGTTTTACGGCTGTCTAACGCGTGTTGCTTAAGCTTAATGTATAAATCTTCATCAATATTAAAATTGGCTTTTATTTTTTTAGGTTCAATATTTGTTACATCGGCTAAACTTAGCTCTTGTTCGGCTTTCTTTTGACTCGGTCTGCCTGCCATTAAATTACTCATCATTTACTCCTTACTCCAAATAGCTTTTAACTTCAGTAGCTAGGGCATTCATCTCTGCCACCGCATCGCTGCTTTTACTTTCTGTCTCAAATACCGTTTTACCAATCGCCGCGCTGTTAGGATAGGCAATACGCTGGACGATTTTGGCATCTAATACAGGCAAGCCATACTCCGTTAGTACTTCTGATACCTCACCGCTGATTCTAGTGTTTTTAATGGCACGAGACACCACAAACGCTGATTTGAGCTTATTATCGGTCATCTCAATACGCTGTTTAACCAAATCCACCAAATCACTGGTTGCCCAAATATCATAAGGTGACGGCTGCACAGGAATCAGCACAAAATCTGCTGCTTTAATAGCAGACACTGCAAGATCAGTTGCTTGCGGAGAGCCGTCAATTACCACAAAATCCTTATCAGAAATATTTTTTAAATCTCGGTCTAGGGTAGGGCGATCAAGTCCAATAACAGTTACAGGGTTACTCTCATCAACGGCACTCCAATCTCGAGCAGAGCCTTGTTTATCACTATCAACCAGCAAAACACTGCTGCCTTGTAGTTGTAATGCTCGGGCTAAGTGGGTGGCTATGGTAGTTTTGCCGCTGCCTCCTTTTTGGTTTAACACTGCAATCACTTTCATACTTATATCCTTAAAAGATTATGTACTTATGTAAGTATATAGGTAAAAAACTTCAGAGACAATCGTATTAATTTAATCTACCCAAATTTTTACACTTGTTATTTATACCTCTTACTTACAAACCCCGAATTTTTACATCTTATTGCATACCCCAGAATTTTACAGCTATTTCTTAAACACCTTAAATCTTTACCCCAAAAAAATACACCTTCAAAACCTATAGTTATGTTCAAAAAATAAATTTACAAAATTTAAGCGTTTTAACAGCTTTTACTATCGATTGGCTACCTAAGTACCATTTTAATTCCAGTAGCCTGTTAAAACACATCCTATGCGGTTTTAGGGCTATATTATCTATGTTTACCTAATCTTATATCCCAAAAAGTATAAATTGATTGAATTTAACCCCAAAATTTTACGCAGTTGACGTGTTTTTTAATTCTATTACTCGAAAAATAATCCTGTTTATAAAATTTACCCCTAAAATTTACATCTTTCAAAAAAAAATTTTCTTTTTTCTTTTTAAAGCTTTCTTCTTTTTAAAGCTTTTGTCCAAAAAATAAAAAACGCTAGAACCGTTGGTACAACTGGGCTAGGTGAAGTTTTTTTAAGAAGATATATGTAAAAAACTGGGGTAAACATGTAGAAATTTGGGGTTTAACATGTAGAAATTTGGGGTAAACATGTAGAAATTTGGGGTTTAACATGTAGAAATTTGGGGTTTATGTGTATTTATAAATGTCAATATTACATATATAATCTTGTAGAAAACATATTTAATTTGAAGGTGAAAAATGTTGTCAGGAGATATGACCCCAGAAGAGTTTAAAGAATTTCAAGATAATTTAAGGGCAGCAATAGGTAATACTTATACGGTAGAAGTAGGTAAAATATTAACTCAAGAGGAAGCAGAAAATTTAATCCGTTATATTCGTGTTGTTCACAACGATCCTGATGCGACTATTCAAATAATACAACCACTAGAATATGAAAAACCAAATTTTGACTTTGAAATTATTGCTAAAAATAATCAAATTATTTCGCAAAGAGAAAACTTGGATTCACTGTCATTAGACTTGGAAATAGAGGAGGCATCATTAGCGCCTACAGAGTCAGTCAAGTTAAACGAGTTATATGTTAGTGAAAATGCTACTAGCGAGAATGACAAAATTTCAAAAATTTATGGTGAAAACTGGATTGTATTGCAAAATCGTTTATTAAACGCAATTAGTGATCTCAATCAGGATGAAAGAAGATTTGTTATATTCCTATCCCCATTGGTGCGAAAAGCAGTCGATATTAATCCAAATCAACATACCTTTACCGTAGTAGCAAAAGATTTTGCAAAAGAATACGACATCGCTGAAAAGCATGTCTATGATAAATTAAAGAAAATCTCTAAAAGTATTCATGGTAAAGTTTTTTATTATTGGAATTTTAGGGCAAATAAGAAAGCTAATTTAAAAGGCGTTTCTTGGATCGGTACAGCAGAATATAAAGATCGAGAAGGTATGGTGGAAGTATCGCTGCTTGATGAGGTCATACAAATGCTCACGGTATTTGATAAATCCAATCCTTTTACCAAATATGAGCGTAAGCACATTGCTAATTTAGGTAGCCATGGCATTATCTTATTTGAATTAATATCAAGCTGTATGCACCAGTTATTCAAAAGTAAATCTTATGAAATAGAATACCTACGAGAAAAATTTAATTGTCGTGATACTTATTTGCCAATTGCAGAATTCAAAAGGAATGTAATCGATAAAGCAATTAAAGATATTGAATCGAATACGCCGCTTAGAATCAATTATGAACAGAAAAAAACTGGGAAAAAGGTAACAGAGCTACTATTTAGTTTCTATGATTCAAGTGTCAAAAAGGAACAACTAGAAGAAAATATTTCGGCGAAAAATGATGCCATCACTACGGAAGATAAAAAATTATTTGGATGGCAAACCAAAGGCTTAACCGATGCTCAAATCAAAAAAATCGCTGTTTACCAAAAAGAACTCATCGATGCCAACACAAATAAAATAAGCCCAAATGATCATCGTGACTATCCTGAAATTTTCGAAGATTGGAAAGCCATGCTCAAAGACCCTAAGCAGGTTAATACATTTCATAAAATTCAGGAGTTGCTAGATCGTAAAAAAAATTAAGCCAACCGCCATGTTAGCCTAAGCAAAAAATTGTTGATATTTTGAAATAATAAACATAACTATGGCAGATCTGGTAATCCTACTTACCTATACAGCAAAGAGCCAACCAATTAATTAGTTGGCTCTTTTTTTTGTGAATCGGTTTGGCCGTCATCTTCATACAGAATGATATCGCCAGGGGTGCAGTCAAGCAGCTTGCACAAGCGTTCTAAAGAAGCAAAGTCTATGCGTGTCACCTCGTTATTATATAAACGATAAAGTGTGGTTCGCCCCATATCAGTCAAACGGTCCGCATCTGCAACCCGAATCCCTTTTTGAGCAAATAACACTGGCAGATTAAGCTTAATCATAAATATTTCCACAAATTAACACAAAGTTATTGCTAGTGGAATAATAAGTATTTATAATAAATTCCACTAGCGGTAATATTATTGCTTTATAGAGTAATTTATCACCATCTAAAAGTAAGGTTATTATGCCATATAACTACTGTTTTTACCAAAATATCCCAAACGGAGAAAAGAAAAATGCACCCAAATCCCGTCATTCAACACCTCTATAATCAACTTGACCTTAGACACGAGCGCCAACAACAAATCAACCTATTGACCAGCAAACTTATCAAAGAACAATGTATTCAACTGGGCGATGGACTGTACCTACATCTTGGTCAAACCAAACGCTGTAGCAACACCCAAGCGATTCAAAAGTGGGTTCAAACTATTTATGACGCGATTGACACGGGTGATTATCAAGAAACCTACCGAAAACTTGAGCACGAATTCTTAGCCCTAATGCCAGAACTCCTATAACCCATCTTAATGATAATAAAAAAAGGAAATACTTATGCATCTACACTACATCCAACAAAACAGCCTAAACCCCTTTGAATTTCAAATCTGCCAAGCCTACTACGAAAACCCTAACAGGCACACCACACCCTTGGCACACTTACAGCAGCTTTGCAGCCAGTATCACATCACACTAGAACAACTTGCAGCCATCACCCAAAAGGTCAAAGCGTATCACCCGCATACCCATTGCATCGCTTGCCACGTTGCCGAAAGAATCATCGAACCTGACTACCACGACATTCGACACCTACAACAACTTGACTATATCTGCGATTATTGTCAATCATTTATCCATGCATCTAACCAATCCCAATATTTTGCCAATATTCCCTTGCTAGCTAGCAAAGCAATCATTGATGATTTGCCATATTAAAACAACCGCTAATAAAAAAGTCTAAAAAAATCGTTCCCCAGCAGTTGGGGAACCAACAAACACTAACCGACTAAACCAAACCGCAAAAACAAATACCACACAACACAAAAAATAGCGTTAGCAACTTTTAAACAAACGTAATCTACCAATTATCAAACAAGCAATCAAAAAACAAGCAATGCCAAACCCAACGCGAAACAATTTTCTATCACAGCGCCCGATACACTTGAATCATTAATCATGCTGCGGCAATGACAAACCTTCTGTCATACCACTTGGCGATAATCCTAAATTAATACTACCAACCTCTTGATGAAAAACAGGCTGACCAATTGTCGCAACTGGCTTAGACATATGATCTTGAACCGGCACCACCTGATCCACATCCTTTGCCAAATACTCAGACAACAACACCCGATCCTCAGCGGTAAAATGACCTTGCTCAAACATCTTCGTTAAAAACTTAGCATAACTAAACTTATCACTAAACTTCGCATCCTGCATAATTGCTGACAAAAATACCTCACCGACGCGTTTTTGTTTTTGTTCAAGAAGCGCCTGTGCTTTTATTAGCCTATCCTTATCAATCTGCAACGCTTGCTTAGAGCTTTCACGCGCAACCGTTTTACTACGATCCGCATTAATCAACAAACGCAACTTTTTAACATCCTCTTCTGACTTAGGATCAATTTCAGAAATCAACACAATTTGCTGTTGTATGCTCGATAATTTCTTTTTACCTGCAAGATTTTTCAATAACTTGTCTAAATAACTTTGATCCTTTTTACTTAACGCTAACATCTAATACCCCCTATGTTGTGACTAATACTAAAAATCATATCAACATCTGGTAAAAAAATAAATAGCCACCTATTGTCAAAGATCAACAAATGCGTATAATCAAAAGAAAATAGTAAAAGACAGCAGACGTTTCGATAGCCAGCAAAGACAGCGTTACCACGCCACTTCGTGCTGTACTAACCTGTCGCTGGTAAAAGTGGGCAAAGCCCCCTTTTAAAACCCCCAATCACGTTGGCAAATGGGATTGTGTTAATGGCAGAAAACAAACAAGTTGATGGTGAGAAACGACAGACTCGGTTAAATTTACGGCTGACGGATGCAGAACATGCAATGCTTAAAAGTCGCGCAGAGGGTTTTGGTTTGCCAATGGCGGAGTTTGTTCGGGTGTTTTTATTAGAATTACCTAAACCCGCGAAACGTGTGCATGATTTGCCGATGGTTGATCCTAAGCTATTAAGGCAGCTGGTGAGTATTGGTAATAATGTAAATCAGTTAACGCGTTATGCACATACGGTATCTAATGATCCCAAGCAAACATTAGATGTGCTATCCCTATCGTTTGCACTACAAAAATTGGGTGATGAGTTGGCACAGTTACGTGAACAGTATTCACTAAAATTGGTTAAAGAATTGGATGCGTGTGTGAGCGATGCGCCGGTGCTTGATACCGCGATTGATACTGCCGATGTGATCAACCGTGATGAGCGTTGTTAATGCTGGTGCGTTTTTTTAATCATGGTCGGGTGCGTAAAGGCGCTTTGACACGCACAGGTGGGGGCGGGGCAGTACGCAATTATTTGTTGGTTGCGTCAGAGGATAAAACCAAACCGCGTGAGGGGGCAAGGCTGATTTATGGTAATGAAGTTGAAACCACGGAGGTGATTAATGGTATTAAAAATAATAAGATTTATACCTCAGGGGTGTTGTCGTTTGCCCCAGAAGAGTCGATCACCGATGCCCAAAAAATTGAGATCATTGAGTCGTTTGAACAAAATTTATTTCCTGGTTTAATGCCTGGGGAGTATAGCGGCTATTGGGTTGAGCACAAAGATAAAGATCGCCAAGAGCTGCATTTTGTATTTGCTGAGATCCATTTGCCCAGCGGTAAGGCGCTGCCGGTATATTACCATAATCTTGATTTAAAGTTGGTGGATAGCTGGAAAGATTTGACCAATCATGATTATGGTTTGGTAGACCCTGATGATCCGAGTCGTACGCGGGCTTATCGATTAAAGGGGTATGAGTATAGCCTTAAAAAGCAACAAGAAAGGCAGCAGCATGCAGTCGTTTCGGGTAAAACTCCGCCACCGCTTCGAGTCTTTGATGAGGAGAATATCGGCAACTGGCTGATTGATGAGATTGCCAGTAATGATGCTATCCAAACCCAAGCGGATGTGATTGGGCTCATTAGTGAGGTGTTTGAGATTACCCGTATTGCTAAGGATGGCCAATCGATTTCCATTAAAAATCCAAACGGTGGCCGTAATATTAAATTAAAGGGGATGCTCTATGAGCGAGAATTTAGCCGACAGCGTTTCGAGTCGCTTGGCACAACGCAAAAAAGACAACCAAGCGATCGAGCAGCACTTCAAAGCATCAATCAGCGAGAGCGTGAAAAGCGCCAGCAGCGATTGGAAAAACGCTTTGCAAGCCACCGTGAGCGAGATCGAGGCTTTAAGCCAAACCTTGATCCAAAACTCGAAAAATCTGAGCAACGAGCAGATAACCGCGGCCCAACAGCAGCTGAGTCAGTTAACCCAAGCGTTGAAGAATTTAACGCAGACAGTCAGTACATTGAGCCAAACCACCACCACGAGCGTGACGGACGTGAACACACAGGTGAACGCCGCCCTGACCACATTACAGGCAGCGGTGAGCGAAGCGAGCGATCAAGCGGTGGCGACCAGCCAGACGACGTTGCAGTCGATTCCAAGCCAAATCAAGCAGGTCAGCGAGCAGCTGATGCAAGATACCCAGCAGACGATGATAGCGCATCAACGTCAATTGAACCGATTGTACCGGCTAGGATTAACCGCCTGGGTAGTCACCGCTTTAGGGATTTTCGCCGCTATCGGTTTGTTCGGATACCATTATTATCTGGGCAAACAGGTATATCAGGCCCAACAGCAGTTGGACACGCTGCAGCACTATATCAGCCGAACGCCCTTAGAGGTCAAGGCATTTTCTATGATGGATATTTATCCGAACAAGCACAACCCAGATGGGGTAATCATTATGCCGAAAAATCAGTTGACCGCGTACTGGACCAAGTCAGAAGCGAACAACAAGATCTTATTACTGACGCCACCGGACAACTCGATGTTACCGACCCCAGCCCAGCAAAACAGATCTTCCAAACAGAAGTAATTAGCCATGAACCAACCGACGCCTACCGAACTCATCACCAAACTTTTAGACAGACTATCGAGCGATTTGCACAACCAGCTCGAGGAACGGATCAATCAGATTCAAAGCGAGTTACAGCAGCATATCGATCAGACGATCAGCACAGAAATCACGACACTGTGTCAGACCTTATTGACGAAATTATCGGCGCATATCGACCAGCAGATCGACGCCAAGACGAGCAGCCTAACCCAAACGATCGAAGCTTGCTTGAGCGCATTAATGACTACCAATCAACAACAATTGGAAATGTTGAAAGCACGCAGGGACGAATTTCGGCTCTTGGAAAAAAAGACACAAGCAGCCTTGACCAAATTGCAGGACATCTCAGCAATCGACGACAGCGGCATCGACAGTACGCTGAGCGAGTTAAAGAGCTCCATGCAGACAGTAACCATCTCAGTCCAATCATTGCAGACAGCCATGGAAAAACTCGAGAAATCCGTAACCGACGAATCCGACGAACTTTTTTCTATACACCACATTTCTGGCGTATTAACACAGACGCAGACGACGTTAGAACAAACGCAAGCCACCTTCGAGGCGTACTTAGCGAAGCTCAAGCCATTAGTGGGGTAGTGCTTGAGATGCTAAAGGCAATGTTTAAAAGAATGTTTGAGGGGGTTCGTGATCAGTTAGTGGGGCATGCAAAGGCAGGGCGTTTAACGGTTGCAACGCCTGATAGCAGTCATGTCCAAACAGTAACACCGGATCAAGCCGAAGCGTATGTACACCAAACGCCTTATAATTTATCAGGGTATGCCAAGCTTGTGTCGACGGTGGATCGGGTAAAAGGGCAAGGTAAATCTAGCGATGCGCCTGAGCCTAGGCAGCCAAGTAGTAGAGGACCTGGGTTTTAGGCAATTTAATTGAGGGGTAGAATTAAGCTATGCGGTTGATTTACCTTTATCTTCAAAATCAACCATCCCTAGCTATTGTCTAATAATTTTATCACCTGACAAGGATCGAGCTTTAAAGCTTGACAATAGGTGATAAATTCACAGACATCCAAGCGTCGATCACCAGTCTCTATTTTACCAATCAGCGAATAAATAACGCCCATTTGGTCAGCTAATTGCCGCTGCGTTAAACCCAATGCTTCCCGTTGACTTTTAAAGATCGCCCGTAATTGCTGCTGTTTAGTCGAGTGTATAGAGGTACGAAAATTCATTGCACCTATTTTAGGTTTAAGCTATTATGAACCTGTTTTAGGTGCAACTTATGCGGTTATTTGCTTCATCGAGTCAGTAACTTGTTTGAAATTGCGCGATGAAATAGTTAACAAACTTCGGTGTTTCTACTTCGATAGTGATTGGTATTGTGTACGATGGAAGAAAAGAAAATAGTGGTGGCGGTTCAAAATCCTTATTTAGATGCAAGAGCCAGACAGACAAGGATGCAGGTCAATAATGTTACCGTGGTGATTGGTCTAGCCATTATTGGTGCTGTTGGCTACTGGTTGTATGGCCTTATTATGTCGTGGCCTACGGTTAGTGCACCCTATAAGTATGCGCTCGCATTTTATTTTTACGCCATCTTTGTGCCTGTACATAGCTTTGTGGATGTATGGGACTGGATGATGGATATCCATATTACCCCTTTTCCGAACTTAAATGGCCTTATTGGTTTGATCGGGATGGCGCTGTATAGCTTTCTAACACTATTTGTGATTATTCCACTGTCACTGGGCTATATTCTCAAAAAACTTAAATTAACTTGGGGCAATTTATTTGCTTTATTTCTCGCACCTGGTTTTCTGGCAATCGTTTGGTATATTGTTGCAAGTGTTTTAGGATGGCTGTTTGCGACAAGTTAAATACCATGATGGTATGAATAGGCGAAATTTTTAAAAATATTTTCGTGGTTGATTTGATTGGTATGTTTGGGTTAAGGTTTGTCTAAGCTTAGTATTTTGACTATCTATGGCTATTGATTAATCTTCAGAGCTAGCCATAACATTCTCTTAAAAATTAAGATTAGCACAAACTAAAGAAATTTTTAAGCAAGCAAGGCAAGCCTTAGAACAGCTTAAGGGAAATCAACATGAAACAGCAACCGAAAATTATAGTACCGAACAATAATAAATATACTCGACATCTCAAATTAACCGAGAAACAAGAACAAGAATTGATCGCTTACAACAAAGCAGGGGCAGAGTACTTCAAGAAAGCATTTCAACATCGAGCTAAAAAAACCAATCATGTAAAAGACTAAACGCTCAAGCAAGTGCTAAGCATTTATATCCCTTGATAAGCGATGCGTTTGAATTTGAATATTTAACATAATCAAAGTTTGGCGAATTCGTAATAATAGTCTTTGCTTGATATTATTTTGCTGCGATATTTGTTTTTTACCAAATGTTGATATTTCCGACAACTCCAGAACAGTTCACTCGACTAATGGATATGTATCGCCTGTTGACGCGGAAAATATCTACTATTGTTCATTAATTTCGTCAGGCTATGCTGCCTGACTCAAGCAAACCTGTCTCCGAGAAAACCAGGACGGTTCATTTTTTAGAATGGTGGTAGATGGGATGGTCGGATGCTTACATAGGGGTCAGCACAGAAAACGGAGAAAATAGTACGCTACAGAATCTTGTCGAGTATTTCTAAAATTGATAATGGGATAACTGTCTAAAAAACCAGCGTTTTTAGACATATCACAACTGAAAAATAATCCTAATAGGCACTGCTATTTGGTTGGGCTAATTAAAACTGACTAGCAAAGTGGCGAATATGTTCGGCAATCACATTGGGCTGGCTTAATATGCCCCAATGGTTGCTATTGACGCTAACCTTTTGAAAATTTTTGACCCATTGTGGCATGGCATCAATGTAGTCTGAACTAACGAATTTATCCTGGGTTAAAACAATCGCTTGCACAGGGCTATGGGCAAAACGCTGCCGAGGGCGTAAGTTTCTGGGTAAAAAATTCGCCCGATACAGGGCTATCCCATGTTTACCATCCGCTTGTACCAAAGTATCAAGCGGAATATCATGGGTGTTTTCTAGCTTTTGAACGTGTTTTTGCCATTGCTTAGGTGAGTAAGTTTGCCAAAAAGTAGGTGCGAGAAAGGGCAAGTGCATCATGCCGATATACCAGGATTTACTCAGTATCGACAACAGCTTGGCAGGCTGAGAACCAATACTGCGTAAGTAAAGTGCCACATGGTCAAGGCAAGGACCTGAAATGGTAGAAAATGATAAAATTCTGCCCGCCAATTTTAGGTCAGTCACCGCTTCCCACGCCTGAATTGAACCCCAATCATGGGCAGCAAGATGAAACGGCTTATCACCAAGCAGCTGCTTTGCCACGGCTTGCAAATCCTCACTGAGTTGTAATAAATGATACGCTTTTATATATGTCGGACAGTCTGACTCCCCTGCCCCTCGCACGTCATAGGCTATCACAAAAAAATCGGCAATGAGATGGGGTATGACTTTTTCCCAAACCGTATGGCGGTCGGGATAGCCATGCACCAATACCAAAGGCGGTAAAGTGCTATCACCATACGTAAATGCGGCAAGTTGGTGATTATCCGTGGTAAAAATCTTATGATGTTGGGGCGATAAAGTAGGCATAGTTGGGTCTCGTTTTTGGCTTAATATTGTGGGTCTCTGACAGTTTGGGTGACGAATGTTAGATTAGACTTATTTGATAATGTTGTTAAATGAAGTAAGACGATGGTAGTGGGCGGTGTTTTTTAGGCGAATGAGATAGTCTCAATTTTGAAAATACTCGACAAAATTCCTTAGCGTACAATATGGTTCGAATTCTTAGATGACCCCTAATAAGCAATATTCACTCTTTAATAACCAATTTATCTAAAATCCCACATTCTGCCGTCCCATCCCCTTTACAACTATCATGCCAAACTTGTAATGTGCTTTTCATGGCTTGTAATTGCTCGATTTTTTCGTTTAATGTCACAATATGCTGTGCGGTTAAGGCTTTAACCTCACTATTATTACGACATGGATTGTCCTGCATTGCCAGTAATACCTTGATTTCTGCTAACGAAAAATCTACGTCTCTCGCTCGTTTAATAAATTGTAAACGCTCAATACTATCCTGTGAATAGTCCCGATAACCTGACGGTGTGCGAGTAATCGCAGGAATTAGCCCGATTTTTTCATACTCTCGGATTTGGCGAGCGGTCAAGCCTGTGGTTTGTTCTACCTGTTTAATATTCACTATATTTCCTTTTACAAAAGAATAACAAAGAAATAGCTTGACCCTAACATAGTGTTAAGCTTTATACTGAGTATAAATTAAATCTCCGACTAACAAAAGGAAAAACGTATGAACGTACTTTCTACCAAATTCAAAGCTTTAGCCTTATTCAGTTCTATCGCCCTATTAACCGCCTGCAATCAGCCTACCAAAACTGAGAAATCAACTAATCCAGTAACCGCAAGTAGCGCCAGTAGCGTAGTAGCATCCACAAAGACAAATGAAACCGCCCATGCAGGACATGATATGAGCAAAATGAATGGCATGGGAACAGCAAGCAGTCCTACTGCTAGCCAACCTGCCCACGTTGCCGAGTATATGCAATCCATGAACACCATGCACGAACAGATGATGTCTGCCAGCCATATTGCTAACCCTGATGTTGCTTTTGCTACAGGTATGATTGCCCACCATCAAGGGGCGATTGATATGGCAAAAATTCAGCTAAAATACGGCAAAGACAGCGAAATGCGAGCCTTGGCAGAAAATATTATTAAAGCCCAACAAATAGAAATCACACAAATGCAAACGTGGCTTAGCAAACACAAAGATGACAAAGCCCCTACTAATACCGCTATGCCTGAAATGGATATGAAAAGCCATGATGCCATGATGCAAGGCATTATGGACAGTGACCCCGATGTTGCCTTTGCCAAAGGTATGATACCACATCATCAAGGGGCAATTGACATGGCGAATACGGAATTAAAAATGGGCAAAGACAAAGAGATGCTACAACTTGCCAAGCAGATAAAATCTGCCCAAGACCCTGAAATTAAGCAAATGCAAGCATGGCTTGACAGTAAAAAAACTAAATAATTAAATAATTAAACCACTTTAATAAAACCAAAGGAACGACTATGAGTAATCAAACCACTACCCTAAACATTAACGGCATGACCTGTGGTGGCTGTGTCAAAAGCGTCACCAACGCCCTTAATCAAGTGACAGGCGTACAGCAAGCCGATGTGAGCCTAGAGCAAAACAATGCGGTGATTAACTTTGATGATAGCCAAACCAATGAAACTGCCTTAAAACAAGCCATTGAAGATGCAGGATTTGAAGCGAGTTAAAAGTATCATCAATTTCTTATTTTTATCAAAATACCAATAATACGCCTTTTAATTCATTTAAAAGGCGTATTTTACCTTTAGCAATGAATGTTTTAAGGAAATAAAAACTGCCATGACGACCGAAACTATCAATCTTGATATTGGTGGTATGACTTGCCAAGCCTGTGCCAATCGTATCGAAAAGGTGCTGAATAAAAAACCTGCCATTCTTGAAGCAACGGTGAATTATGCCAATGAAACCGCCCATGTGAGTTTTGACGACAGCCAAACCAATGCCGATGAAGTGCTAGACTGGGTTAAGAAAACAGGCTATACCGCCCACATTCAGCAAGCCGATGCGATGTTTTCCCAAGACAAAGCCACAGAAAGCGTCACACCGCCACTTCGGCTGATATTGATTTGGCTGTGTTTATTGCCGTTTTTGTGGGGTATGCTGGGCATGATGATTGGCAAACACGACTTTATGCCCGCGATTTGGGTGCAGTTTATTTTAGCCACGATTGTTCAGTTTGGTTTGGCATTGCCATTTTATAAAAGTGCGTGGGCGAGTATTCGAGGTGGACTTGCCAATATGGACGTATTAGTGGTATTGGGAACGCTGACCATTTGGGCGTATTCGACTTATGTGTGGCTAACTATGGAGAGTTCGCACGCCATGCACGATACGGCTCACGCTATGCCTGATGTGTATTTTGAGGCAGGGGTGATGGTCATAGCCTTTGTGCGATTGGGCAAATATCTGGAAGAACGCACCAAAAAACACAGTTTAAACAGCATTAATCTGTTGCTAGAACTCACACCAAGTAATGTTTTGCTAAAAGTGGGAAATGACTGGCAACAAACGCCGTTATCCAAGGTCAAAATCGGGCAGATTTTACTGGCAAAACACGGTGACCGTATTGCCTGTGATGGTGTGGTGACTGCTGTTACAGGGGGCGAAGCGTGGTGTGACGAAAGTCATCTCACAGGTGAATCCTTGCCGATTCCCAAAAAAAACGGCGACAACGTGATGGCAGGGGCAATGCTGTCCAGCGGTACACTCGAATATCGGGCAACCGCCATTGGGAGCCAAACCCAGCTTGGCGACATGATTACCGCCCTCAATGACGCCCAAGGCAGTAAAGCCAATATCGCCCGTATCGCTGACCGTGTGGCAGGGGTGTTTGTGCCTGTGGTGGTGGTGATTGCGATACTCACGTTTATCGGCAATTTTTATGTGCTTGGCTCGTTTGATACCGCCTTAATGCGAGCCGTGGCGGTGTTGGTGATTGCCTGTCCGTGTGCCATGGGGCTTGCCACGCCGTCTGCGATTATGGCAGGGATGGGCGTTGCTTCTCGGCATGGGGTGTGGTTTAAAGATGCCCAAGCCTTAGAAGCGACTGGCTCGGTGGATACCATTGCCTTGGATAAAACAGGTACGATTACCGAAGGCAAACCGCAAGTCGTAGCACATTATCTGTTTGATGAAGAGTTAAATTTAGCCGAAATCGCTCAAATCACCGCCACGCTTGAAACCCATGCCAATCATCCATTAGCGACTGCCATGCTTGACTATGCTAAAACCTTTAACTTGGAAAATACCTTTACCGTCAATAACGTAGAAAATGTGACAGGCAAAGGCATACAAGGCGACATTGCAGATATTGGCTTGGTAAAAGTCGGTAGCCCTGCTTTTACCAATATGACGTTACCGCAAGAGATTTTGGCAGAAAAAACATGGCAAGTTGCAAGCCTTGTTGCCGTTAGCGTGAATGACGTACCGATTGCCATGTTTGCCCTTGCAGATAGCTTGAAAGCGGACAGTATGACCGCCATTGCCTCACTTAAAAAACTGGGCTTAACCACAATAATGTTAAGCGGTGATAAACAATCGGTTGCCGATTATATAGGTGGACAAGTCAAAATTGATATCGCGATTGGCGAACTTTCACCTCGGGATAAAGCCACAAAAATCAGCGAACTACAGCAAAATGGCAAAAAAGTGGCGATGGTTGGCGATGGCGTAAATGATGCCCCTGCCATGGCAACGGCTACCGCTAGCTTTGCGGTACAAAATGGCACGGATATCGCCCAACACAGTGCTTCGGCTCGTTTGATGGGCGATGGCAGTCACTCTATTAGCCATGTGTTGTCAGCGGTAACGATTGCCCGAGCCACATTAAGAAATATTAAGCAAAACCTGTTTTTTGCTTTTATTTACAATATGATAGGCATTGGCTTTGCCATGGTGGGCTTGCTTAATCCGATGTTAGCGGCAGGGGCGATGGCGTTAAGTTCGATTTCGGTATTAATGAATGCGTTGCGATTGACACGGTTAAAAGGATAAACTTTTTCATAAATTAATGTTTTCCACAGGTTTTGTTAATGATGTGTTTTTCTTATTATGGTAAATTGGGTAAGAAACTAAACAAATGTCATTACCGCCCTATATGGTTCGAATTTTGGGCTAGTTCATTCTTATCGTACTATATTTGGTATTCTTAGCTTATCATTTAATTGAGCTAATTGTTTTTCAAATACCTCCCGTTCTACATTACCATCTTGACGAGCAACAAGTTTACCTTCTTGATAATATAACAAAGCAGGCGGAGCAAATACGTCCAATGCTTGGTACACTTCTTTACTATCCACTGTATCATCGGTGACATCCATTTTTATTACTTGCCAATCATTAAGCTGGGCTGGTGGTGTTTCAAATAACGTTTTATCCATAGTTCGACAAGTAATACACCAATCAGCAGTTACATCAACTAAAACCTTTGGATTGTTCGCTAAAATAGGGTTTAACTCGCTCATTTTATATATCTTAGTGATTTTTGGTGATTGGTCTGTGATGCTACTTGCAACACTTGATGTTTTGATGGTTTTTAGGGGTTGCCAGCTATCTTGACTACCCAATGCCATTCCAATTAATAAAATACTTGCCCAAATTGCCGTTATAAGGGCAATTGCCTTGATTACTATTCGTCCGTGTGATGGTTCTTGTTTTTGTCCAATACCTTGCCAATGCCATAGCCATGTTGCCACGACCATAAACCATATCGCCCATATCCCTAACATGAAATGAGATATCAACACCCTTTCTATCATTACTAAAGCCACAGCGAATAACATCAAAGCAAAACCTGTTTTTACCCATACCATCCATTCTCCTGTTTTTGGCATAAAATTTCCCTGTGTTGCACCTAAAATAATCAAAGGTGTAGAAAGTCCAAGCCCTAACAGGAATAAAGCAAAAAACCCAATTACAGGGTTACCCAAAGTAGCTACCCCTGCCAATGCTCCTGCAAGCGGGGCGGATACACAAGGCGACACAACCATGGCTGAAAAAAATCCTGTAATGAAACTGCCCGACATACTTCCTAGACGGCTTGTACCTATATTACTTATTGTTTGACCTAAGCGTGACAATCGAGCAGAGAGGGGAAATGGTATGGCATCAAGCATATACAAGCCCAAAAGCACAAACACCGTTGCAAAGCTTAGTAAAATAATTGGCTGTTGGAGCATATTCATCAAGCCAAGCGATTGCCCAAATACTGCAACCAATGCCCCCACTAATCCATAACTGGTTGCTACACCCACACCATAGCTACCTGTTAATAACAAGCCTTTTTTAGCAGAAGGACTATGCTGACGTGCCACAATATTCACCACGATAGGTAGCATTGGTAGTACACATGGCGTAAATGATAAACCCAACCCTGCCAAAAATAACAATAGTAATGCCCAGCCTGTATGCCGACTCAATCCAAAAATATCATTGTCACCCTGTGAGGGATGTTGAGCTGTGATGTCGGTCGTGATAGGTGGCGAGAGTGGGGCCTTGTCTGTGATAACAGGAGTGGTATTATTGGGCGATGGACGTAGGGTCGTAGGCACAGCACTAGCGGCTTGTGGCGTGATAGGCTGTAAGGTGAAATTTACTTTTTCAGGAGGGTAACATAGTCCCATCTTAGCACAGCCTTGCCACTTCACAATAGCAGGCTGTGCTTGCATAGGTTTTAATACAGAAAGTGTCGTTTTAGCAGTAAAGCTTTTATCAATAATAGGTACACGCCCGAAACTGGGGTCATTCACAAACGTGGCAGTTTGGTCAAAAACCAAAGGTGTGGCATTCACACCTTGAGGTAATTCAAGTTTGAGCTTGTCTTGATATACAAAATAGCCATCTTTGACATCTGCCTGAATAGTGAGCTGATTACCTTGCTGGGTCGTTGTTATCGCAAATGCCTCTTGAACGGGCAACGGTTTGGATGGATTGGTCGTATTGGCGTTATTTGAACTAAAAATACCAGACAAATTTATAGCATGGGCTGGAGTTACCTTGATAGCTATGATAAAAACAATAGCTAATAGTTGAACTAACGAAATAAAATAACTTCGTTGATAGGAGGAAATTATATTTTTAGTTATCATATTGCTGGCACTTATAACTCATATCTTGATTCGTATTTTCGGTTTGTAGCTTAATTGAATTTATAGATATTATTTAAGCATCTATCATAGGTGGTTCTCGACGTTTAGCTTCCAAAAAAAAGCTATCTATCAATACCAATACTACGCCAAGATTAATCGCCACATCCGCCAAATTAAAAATCGGGAAGTTCCACACATTCGCATAGTGCACATGTAGAAAATCAACCACATAGCCTAAACGCACCCTATCCATCAAGTTACCTAACGCCCCTGCCATTATCAATGCCAATCCTGCTGATAACACCCCTGTATCACGGGGTAAACGCCTTAAATAGACAATAATAAATCCACATACGCCAAATGCTAACCCACTAAAAAAGAAACGTTGCCAACCGCCTTGGTCAGCAAGAAAGCTAAAGGCAGCTCCATAGTTATGGGCTAGGGTAAAGTTAAAGATTGGCTCAATGACCGATACTGTTTGGTATAACTGAAAGTTATTTTCAAAATATACCTTGGAAAGTTGGTCAATCCCAACCACCAACGCACTTAAGCCATACCATAGCCAAGCAGTTTGGGGATTTTTAATATCACTTAAGGTGTTTTTCGACGGCTGCATAACAACTCGATAAATTTAGGTATTAGGTAAATGACGACTTAACGAACTCTTTATGGTTTGGCTGTGGTTTTGACTTCATTGGCAACCATTGCCTGTAACCCATCGGGTGATAGTTTAGTTAGCAACTTGCCATTGACATAGTAAGTCGGTGTACCTGAGATTTTAATAGTTTTGGCATCGTCCATGTCTTGTTTCAGTACTTGGTTAATTTTATCACTATTCATACTGGCACGAGCTTTTTGTTCATCAAGCCCAGCCTTGATAGCCGCTTGCCAAGCCGCTTTAACTGTTTCGTCGTCATGCCACTGCGGTTGGGCTTCAAATACCGCTGCTAAAACTGGTTCGTATATACCCTGTTCTTTGGCAGTTTCTAAAATACGAGCCACTTGTTCAGAGCCTTTATGAAATAAGGTGTAACGTAGCACCAGCCTTACCTTACCATTATGCTCATTGATGATTTGTTTAACATACGGATTCATTGCCCGACACGCCTCACATGAAGGGTCAAAAAACTCTACTATAGTTACAGGGGCATCTACCTTACCAATAATAGGTGAATGCGAGCGTACTAAGGTATCTGTAGCGACTTGCTTGGCAGTAATAGTATCAGATTCGCCTTGTGGTGTAGATTGGGCATTAGTTGTAGTGGGAGTTTGGCTATTATTTGAATTAGTGGTGGTTTGTTGTCCACAAGCAACCAACGTGGCTGAAAGAGCAAGTAGCGTAGTCACTAGGGTAAGTGTAGTTTTTTTCATGAAAAATTCCTTATAGACGAGTAGCCATTTTTAGTTAAAATTTTGATTAAATAATTAAATGGATATACCACATTAGCGTTTATCCACAAAGTCCATACGTTGAATTCGCATGGCATTGATAATGGCTAATAAAGCCACACCCACATCAGCAAATACTGCCTCCCACATCGTCGCCACACCGCCAGCACCCAATATTAGTACAATAGCTTTGACCACAAATGCCAAGGTAATATTTTGCCAAACAATTTTACGGGTTTGTTTGCCAATATTAATCGCCATTGGAATTTTTGATGGTTTATCATCTTGAATGACCACGTCAGCGGTTTCAATTGTGGCATCACTGCCCAAGCCTCCCATAGCAATACCCACATCACTTAAAGCGACGACAGGAGCATCATTCACTCCATCTCCCACAAATGCCACGGTTTGTTTTTTATTGGCTTTATTAGAAGGTTGGTCTTTGATAGTTTTTAAGTGGGTTACTTTATCTTCAGGCAATAAATCACCGAAATAACGTTCAATGTGTAACTTGTCGGCGACTGACTTTACTACGGCGGTTTTATCACCACTTAACATTGTAGTCGTGACCCCAAGCTGTTTTAAGGTATCAACAGCATGAGAAGCATCTGCTTTGATTTGGTCGGCAATGGTAAGAAAGCCCACATATTGCCCTGCATACGCCATAACGATGACAGTATCAATACTTTGAGCCACTTCGCTAGGATATTGAATATTAAATTTATCCAATAATTTTGCATTTCCTGCTAAAAAAGATTGCCCCTTGATACTAGCGGTTAAACCATACCCCGCAATCTCCTGCACATTGTCTAGGGCAATCGTGCTATCGACTTGCCCAACATACTCGTGGACTGCGGTAGCTATGGGATGCGTAGATTTGCTTTCTATAGCATTTAGATAGCCTAGCATCATATTTGGGTCAAAGGCTGGCTCAATGTTTACCTCTTGGACTTTGAACACCCCCTCAGTCATCGTTCCCGTTTTATCCATCACCACATTGTCAATGGTCGCTAGGGTATCTAAAAAATTACTGCCCTTAAATAAAATTCCATTACGGCTACCTGCCCCAATACCACCAAAATAGCCAAGCGGAATCGAAATCACCAAAGCACAAGGGCAAGATATGACTAAAAATACCAAAGCCCGATACAGCCAATTACTAAACACATAATCAGCCACAAAGAAATAGGGTACAAGGGTAATAGCAATCGCTAAGGCAACTACTATCGGGGTATAAATTTTGGCAAACTTACTGATAAAAAGCTCAGTCGGGGCTTTTTGGCGGGTCGCATCTTGCACTAAGGCTAAAATTTTAGACAGCTTGGAATCTTGATAAGCAGTCGTAACTCTAATTTGCACCACATTTTGTAAATTAATCATCCCTGCCAATACCACATCGCCTTGACGTTTGGTATCGGGTTTACTTTCCCCTGTCAAAGCCGAGGTATTAAATGAAGCGGTATCAGAAAGTAAGACCCCATCCAGTGCTAGCTTTTCACCTGCTTTTAGCTGAATAATTTGTTCGACACCCACGGATATAGCTTTAACAATGCTGGGTTGGTTATTTTCAATGATGGTGACCTCATCAGGACGTTGGTCAAGCAAAGCTTTGATATTTCCCTTTGCACGTTGTACTGCCATTGCTTGAAAGATTTCCCCTATAGTATAAAAAAGCATGACGGCAACACCCTCGGGGTATTCGCCAATGGCAAATGCCCCAATGGTCGCAATACCCATCAGAAAAAATTCTGAAAACCAATTGCCAGACTTGATACTTTCAAAAGCCTCTCTTAACACAGGAAAGCCCACAGGAATATAAGCAATGGCATATACAATAAAGCGTGGTATTTCCGTGAACCATACAGGTTTTATCACATGGTCAAGCACTAGCCCAATGGCTAATACCACAAAGGCAATTATCGCTGGTAAAAAAAGCTGAAACGTGGTTTTGTCACCTGTGTCATGCGACTGGTCATGCCCATCTTCATTACTGTGACCCTCATGGTTGCCATGGCTAGCGGTTATGATTTTTTCTTCCTCGTCGGTACAGCAACAATTTTTTGACATACGACACCTTTCTAATGGTTTTATTAAAGATTACCTGTTACTATAAACCCTGTAGTCACTACAGGGTCAAGTAATAATAATCCAAGTCATACGAAAAGGTCACTTATGTCTATATTTAAAATCAGCGAGTTAAGTAAAAAAACAGGGATTAATATCGAAACTATCCGTTACTATGAGAAAATTGGGGCGATAAATAAAGCCAGTCGAGGCGAAAATGCGTACCGCTATTTTAACCAGCATGCTATTGAACAATTAGAATTTATTAAAACCTGTCGTTCATTAGGTTTTACAATGCAAGAAATTAAGGCTTTTAATCAACTTAAGCAAAATCCCAACCAAAGCTGTGTGATAGCGGATAAGCTAGTTGCTAGCCATTTGGCACAGATTGAACAAAAAATACAGCAATTACAAACTATTCGAGCCTTATTACACACAATGAGCAATTGTCAACAAGATTCTGTCGATAAGTGCAAAGTAATTCATTCATTACAATTCGCACCCACTTTAATAGAAGAAGGAATTAAACTATCTACGACAGAGCTAGAGGCAATACGGTAGAGGTAACATATAATACTTGGGTATCTATATGTAGCTCATAATAGGACAGCTTACTGCCAATTCTTACTTAAGATTTCGGCTCAATCTTTTCCCCGTCTTCCTTGACAAAAGTTTGAGTTAAAGGCATATCAATCAAATCTAGCACCACCTCAGACGGACGGCACAGCTTGAGGGTCGGCTGGGATTCGTGTAAAATTCCGCAAAATAAGAAGTAAATAATTGTTTTTAAATTTTTTATTTAATATTTCTCTTTATCCACTGCACTACCCGAATTAGCTTTACGATGTAAATTTTGGGGTGAAATTTACTCCACCAATGCCTTGAAGTTCGTTTTGCTCATAAAATCGCGCAATTCACCTAAAATGGAGTCCTGCGCTTCCAACTTGGCATTTGCAGTTGCTAATTCTAGCTGAAGACCATGCACTTTAGCGCTGAATGATTCCATTTGATTTGTTGCTTCAACCAGTTGATCATTTTGATTTGCGATCATGATTTCTCTATCTACAAGTTGAACTTCCAACACTTTACTATGTTGCTCATTGGCTTGTAGTTGCTGAGCCAGTCGCTGATTCTTATGTAACTCATCGCTCAAGCCTCTTTGAGCATGGGATAAATCTGCGGCCAAACGCGTACTCTCTTGATTCAATTTGGTTGATTCATCTTGTTTGATGATGACTGTCTGCTGTACTTGACGCAGTTCTGCTTGTAATTGCTGTATCTGTAGCTCATGGCGTCGTTGATCTTGCTCTCGTTGCTCTTTAACGGATTGGCGGTAGTGTTCTAAAGCATCTCGTGCGTGCTGGTGTTTTTCTTCAAGTGACTGACGATGCGCCTCATTCTCGGCCAGACGATCATTCAAGTCGGCAACTTGTTGCGTTAACGTATGACGAGCTATCGTTTCCTTTTGTAGGGCAATATGCGTTTCGTGATGAGACGACTTTTCCTGAAGCAGAGTGCTTTCTGACAGCCGCACTCGATTACCCAATGCTTCAATTTCAGTATGTAAAGCTAATAATTGTTCAGCATGTTGTTGATCCTTTACGGTACTTTCAGCACGTATTTCATTGACTTGAACATTAGCCTCATCTTGCAATTGGCTAGAGAGTCTCGAAATGAGATTCTGTAAAGCCTCACTGATGTCAACTTTGTGTCTAGTGGCTCCGCCGTCCTCCTCTTCAAGCTCTTTCAAATACTTATGAATGGTCGTTTTTGACTCTGTATTGCCGAGTTCTACGCGCACCGCATCGACGGAGGGGTATTTACTTTGTGCCAGTAAAGACTCACGAGCCTTCTTAACTTCAGATTTATACAGTCCCGTGCGCGCCATAACAGCACTCCCACTCTATAGTGTAATATATTACATACCACGTAATTACATACTAACAATTTCAATTAATCAAGTTATTTTTGGATGATAAATGACACAGGATAACTAGCCGTTATCCTGTGTTATGGCGTTTTATATAAATAAGATGGGAGTTTTTATAAGAAATATTACATGCTGCCAAAGACTTCTTTAATTTGTTGCTTGACCTACTGCCGACAAATGCCTAGCCAGTTTACGCCCCAATTCATATGCTTCTTGGACAGTCACTATTTCAACTCGTGGGTGCTCTAAAGCCCAGTCGTGAGCTACACGGCTGGAGGCAAAAAAATGTACATGACAGCAAAATGATAAACGAATATCAGTTTTATTCTGCGGAAGTATCAGTGATACCACGGCATCAGATGGAGTGATGTCCAACACCTCATCGGGTGTAACAGTAAGTAATATAGGCACGCTGGTGCTCGCACAACGTGAATGCACATAAGCGGTTTGATTAAGCAGCGGTGGAAAAATCAAGGTATCGAGTGCGCACCATGTGTATAGCCGTTGGCCATTAATTTCAACGGTGTGCATGGTTTCGCGTTGCGTGAGACCATACCCGACAATATCTCCCGTATTGTCATATTCGATACCAGGAATTTCTTTAAGTATCGACGCTAATTGCTCAAGGTCGCAATTTAAAGCCGTTGCCAGGATTGTGGGTGAAACTGATTGCCCTTTAATCAGTTCATGCAGCAATACACTAAATAGACTTGCTAAGTTTTTAGGCTGATTGGCTGGGATGAGACGATTGGCAATCTCTGTAACGTAGCGTGTGATATCCATAATTGTTCCCTTTACCCCGCGCAGCACGAAAGCTGCTTCACATCCTTGGAGAAAGTCTGCGCCGCGAGCTTCAGTCCCTCGACCATCGTCAGGTAGGGGAACAACTGGTCAGCCAATTCCTGAACGGTCATGCGGTTACGTATCGCAAGCGCTGCCGTTTGAATTAGTTCGCCCGCTTCAGGTGCCACAGCCTGTACGCCAATGAGTCGTCCGCTACCTTCTTCGATGACCAATTTGATGAAGCCGCGCGTGTCGAAGTTGGCGAGCGCACGCGGTACGTTATCCAGCGTAAGTAGGCGGCTGTCGGCCTCAATCCCGTCGTGATGCGCTTCCGCTTCGCTGTAGCCCACGGTAGCGACTTGTGGATCGGTGAACACCACCGCTGGCATAGCTGTTAGATTGATTGCAGCATCACCGCCTGTCATATTAATGGCCGCACGGGTGCCAGCGGCGGCGGCTACATAGACAAATTGTGGTTGATCCGTACAGTCGCCAGCGGCATAAATGTGTGTGGCACTGGTACGCATGCCTTTGTCGATGACGATAGCTCCTTGCGCGTTGACGGCAACACCTGCCATATCCAATGCCAAGCTGCGCGTGTTCGGTGTTCGGCCCGTGGCGACCAATAGCTTATCGGCACGTACTTCGCTGTGTCCCGTGGTAAGTACAAATTCACCATCCTGATGTACGACGTTGCTGGTTTGCGTGTGTTCCAGCACCGTGATCCCTTCGGCACGGAAGGCGGCGGTGATCGCTTCACCGATAGCGGGGTCTTCACGAAAGAACAGCGTACTGCGTGCCAGAATCGTGACTTGACTACCTAATCTGGCAAATGCCTGAGCCAGTTCCAGCGCGACTACAGACGAACCAATCACAGCCAAGCGTTTGGGAATGGTGTCACTGACCAAGGCTTCGGTGGAATTCCAGTACGGCGTGTCTTTCAAGCCAGCGATGAGCGGAATGGATGAACTGGCACCCGTGGCGATCAGGCAGCGATCGAATGCCACAACGCGCTCATCGCCGTCATTCAAGCGCACGATGAGACTTTGGCCATCCTTGAAACTGGCCACGCCGTGTAGCACGTTGATGGATGAATTACTTTCTAAAATACCCTCGTATTTGGCGTGACGTAGTTCATCAACACGAGTCTGCTGCTGGCTCAGAAGTTTACGGCGATCAATCACTGGTACAGTCGCGGCGATACCATCGTCGAACGAACTTTCGCGGCGCAAATGGGCGACATGGGCAGCACGAATCATGATCTTGGACGGTACGCAGCCGACATTGACGCAAGTGCCACCGATGATGCCGCGCTCAATCAGCGTGACCGTCGCGCCTTGTTCGACGGCCTTTAGCGCTGCCGCCATTGCAGCGCCGCCACTACCAATGACGGCGATATGTAGCTCTTCGTGCTTCTCTGTTGGCGCGGCATCTACGAGTGTGGTCTTGTAGCCGAGTCCTGCTACGGCAGCGATCAGTGCAGGCAGAGATGTGCTTGGCTCGGTTGCAAGTTGCGCCGTACCCTTGGCGTAGGACACATCCACTGACTGCACGCCTGCCACTTTATTCAAAGCTTCCTTGATATGCACTGCGCAAGATTCGCAGGTCATGCCTGTAATTCGCAATTGGGTCATGTGATTGCTCCTGTGGTTTTGATGGCAACGGCTAACTCCGCCGTTCGCAATTTATTCATAGATTGTAGTTATCAGGCTGCACCACCCAGTCAGACTGACGAATGTAATGACCTCGCCAGTCTGACAATCAGCAGCAAATCCCACCGACAATCAGAAGCGTTACAACACTGGCGATTGTAACGATGATGATGAGATCGGTTTTCTTCGAGATCAGCCATGCTTTCATGTTTATGCCCCCAAGCTGTTGCCTTTCCAGAGATTTCTACTGTTTGACAGTTGATGGATAGCCAGCGTCCTCGGTTGCCTTGGTTAGCTTCTGGATATTGGTCTTCGCATCATCGTAGCTAACGATGGCTTCGCGTTTCTCGAAGACGATGCCTACTTTGCTGACACCATCGACTTTGGTGAGCGCCTTCTTTACAGTGATTGGGCAGGCTGCACAGGTCATACCTGACACAGAGAGCGTGACGGTTTGAGTGGTTGCCAATGCAGGGGAAACAGCGGCTGCAAGAACCATAGAAACTAACAACTTTTTCATGATGAACTCCAGTCTAATAGAAAAATGGTACGACATAAGGAAAACCAAGTGCGATCAGTACCAGTACAGATACTCCCCAGAAAATGATCTTGTACGTGGTTCGTACCTGTGGGATCGCGCAGACTTCGTCTGGCTTGCAGGCTTGTACTGGTCGGAAAATTCGCCGCCAAGCGAAAAACATCGCCACCAGTGCCACGCCGATGAAAATCGGGCGGTACGGTTCCAATGCGGTTAAGTTCCCGATCCAAGCACCACTGAATCCCAATGCGACCAGAATCAGTGGACCTAAACAACAAGTAGATGCAAGGATCGCTGCCAATCCGCCAGCGAAAAGAGCACCGCGTCCATTTGGTGATTTAGACATAAGTTTCTCGTTTCAAATCTTGAGTGGATAGCGTAAGATTACCTCCGTAGTTATGTACGGAGTCAAGTGGTATGCGAGATATTTTGGAGAACTTAACCATAGGCTCTTTTGCCAAGGTAGCTAAGGTCAATGTGGAGACCATTCGGTTTTACCAACGCAAAGGCTTATTGCCTGAGCCAGATAAGCCTTACGGCAGTATTCGTCGATATGGTGAGGCTGATGTGGCGCGAGTGAGGTTTGTAAAATCAGCCCAACGATTAGGCTTTAGTCTGGATGAAATTGCTGAATTACTCAGATTGGACGATGGTACCCACTGCGATGAAGTTAGTCATCTGGCCGAACACAAGCTCCAAGACGTCCGTGAAAAAATGGCCGATCTAACGCGTATGGAAGCAGTGCTGTCTGAGCTTGTATGTGCCTGCCATGCACAGGGGGAAAACGTTTCATGCCCGCTAATTGCAGCACTCCATGGAGAGTAATATCTCTTTCAATCCTAGAATTTAGTAGTCGATAAATTAGCAAACCTTCAACGATTGCTAATAAGAATATCAGGTGAGTATCCGTGACTAAACTAGATCAATATGTTCATGCCGCGACACGTGATAATACTCGTCGCAGTTATCAATCTGCTATTCGGCACTTTGAAACTGAATGGGGTGGCTTTCTACCTGCAACTGCCGATGGTGTTGCACGATACTTAGTTGATCATGTGGGATTGTTGTCGATCAATACACTAAGGCAACGGCTGGCTGCATTAGCGCAGTGGCATCTTGATCAAGGCTTTCCTGATCCCACAAAAGCCCCTATTGTGCGCAAGGTATTTCGCGGCATTCAAACCCTTCATCCCGCACAAGAAAAGCGAGCAAAACCATTTCAAATTGAGCAATTAAGGCTGGTTATAAATTGGCTTGATCAATCTATTGAATCGGCTAGACTTACGGATAGCCATGGCGACGTATTACGACATACCCGCAATAAATCCATGCTCTTACTTGGATTTTGGCGTGGCTTCCGTGGTGATGAACTGACACGGTTGCACGTGGAACATGTTGAAATCGTCCCAAATGAAGGGATGATCTGTTTTTTTCCTCAAACCAAAGGAGATCGCCAACTTAAAGGTACTCGTTTTAAAGCACCTGCATTATCTCAATTATGCCCCGTTACAGCATATACCGACTGGATTGAAGTCAGTGGCTTAACAAGCGGTGCCGTGTTTCGCTCTGTGAACCAATGGGGACATATCGGCCAAAACCGCCTGCACGAAGATAGCCTTATTCCATTACTGCGTTCACTGTTTACAGAAGCAAAAATTGATTCGCCTATGCTTTATAGTGCTCATTCATTACGTCGTGGCTTTGCAAACTGGGCAACTTCCAATGGTTGGGATTTAAAAATGCTAATGGAATATGTAGGTTGGAAAAATATAAATTCAGCAATGCGTTATCTTGAAAGTGTCGATCCATTTGCGCAGCATCGTATTGAGTCAATGTTGACGCCTTCAGAGCAGTTGGTCACTCAATTATAGTCTTTGTATAAAACTTACCCAGATAAGAGGAAATAAAGCGTGACCAGCATTCATGAAACAGCTTATCCACGCTTTAAACAAGAATTGACCTCACGTGACCTACATGACATTTACACGCCAACAGCCGAAGAACTCAAATTTGTAAAAGGAATTACTCGTAGGGCACCAGCAAAGTTATATTTAATCATCTTACTCAAGACTGTACAGCGACTTGGATACTTTCCAATGCTCGCTGAAATACCGCCTGTCATCATAGCCTTTCTGAACAAAAAATTAGATTTACGAATAATCCCTATGCGTGATCTACTAGCCGAAGAAAAGTCCGATTTTCGTCAACGTTCCATGGAGGCAATTCGATCTTACTTAAACATTAAACCAATTTCCTCTGAAACATCAGCCGCCACAGAGCAAGCTGCGACTTTAGCGGCGCAAACCAAACAAGAATTGGCAGATATCATCAATGTTATTATTGAAGAGCTCATTCGACAACGTTTTGAACTTCCAGCCTTTAGTACACTAAATCGAAGCGCCCAGCGTATTCGTAATCAAGTCAATGAGCGCTATTTCCGAAGTTTGACGGATGCACTTTCTCCACAAATAATCGACCAGTTTGATACGATGCTCATCGTTGCACCAGACCAAACATTCAGCGGTTGGCAACAATTAAAACAAGAACCAAAGAAGCCTACGAATAGTGAGGTTCGACAATATCTAGACCATGTTGCTTGGTTGAAAACTTATTCAGTTGACCTCCCCGAAGTGACTCATATTCCTGTGGTTAAACGTAACCAATATATGCATGAAGCACGGGCACTGGAAGCTGGTGATTTAAGGAATACTCAGAAAAATAAACGTTATGCGCTGATGGTGATTTTATTTCATACACAGTTGAGTCGAGTGCTTGATGATGCGGTTGAGATGTTTGTGCGTAAGTTACGAAAACTGCATTCTGGTGCTGAAGAAAAACTCCAGCAATATTATTTAGAACATCAAAAACGGGCAGAAAAACTGGTCTCACAATTACGGGATGTATTAGAAGCTTTTCAAGAAGGTGAATCGGATCAAGAACGCGGTCAACGTGTTGCAGCGGCCATGCATAGTGAGCCAGCACTCCTCTTAGCTGAATGCGAAGAGCACATGGCATACGCTGGCAATAACTACCTACCATTTATGGTTGTACCCTATCAAAATCAGCGGCCATTTCTACTCAACTGTTTGAGTTTACTTGACCTGAAGTCAACGTCTGCGGATTTATCGTTAATTAATGCGATTCATTTTGTCCTTGCTCATCGACAAAGTCACAAACTATGGCTGCCACTTACAGGAACTGATATTAGTCTCAAATGGATTCCAGAGAAATGGCGAAAATTAGTGACAGGCCAACGATCTGGTGCGGTCGTAGAAGTAAACCGTAAGTATTTTGAGCTCTGTGTGCTAACCGAAACAATGCGGGAATTGCAATCTGGTGATCTTTATGTGTCAAATAGTGATCAATATAGCGATTACAGAGATCAATTAGTAGACTGGGAAACGTATCAAACTCAAGTCGCTGAATATGGTGAAATGCTAAATATTTCAACCGAACCAAAAGAATTTGTTGAGGGATTGAAAGTTTGGCTGTCTGATACTGCATCGCGCGTTGATCAAGGTTTTCCAAAAAATGAGCATGTTGACCTAAATGGTACCGAACTTATTTTGCGGAAACAACATTCTGATACAAAGCCCGCTGCGCTTGATTATGTAGACAAACAGTTTGCTTCTCGATTACCTGAGAAAAATATCCTCGATATTTTAGTAGAAGCAGAAGGCTGGTTGGATCTTCATGAACAATTTGGCCCACTCTCTGGATTTGAAGCAAAAATAGATGATCCCCGTAAGCGCTTTGTCACAACATTGTTTTGTTATGGCTGTAATTTAGGCCCAACTCAAACCGCTCGTTCAGTTAAAGGAATTAGCCGAAAACAAGTTGCTTGGCTTAACCTGCATCATATGACTGAGGAGCGTCTGGAAAAAGCGATTGTTCAAGTCATCAATGCGTACAATAAATTCTTGTTACCCAAATACTGGGGCACAGGGAAAAGTGCTTCCGCTGATGGCACAAAGTGGAATATGTATGAACAAAACCTGCTGTCTGAGTATCATATTCGCTATGGCGGATACGGTGGTATAGGCTACTACCATGTCTCAGATATGTATATTGCGTTATTCAGCCACTTCATTCCATGCGGTGTTTACGAGGCGATTTACATTCTTGATGGTTTGATTAAGAATGAATCCGATATTCAGCCAGACACCTTGCATGGCGACACACACGCACAAAGCGCACCTGTATTTGGATTGGCTTATCTACTGGGTATAAACTTAATGCCACGGATTCGTAATCTTAAAAAATTAGTGTTCTTCAAACCTGATCGTAGCGTGCGATATGAACATATCAACGGATTGTTTAGCGAAGCGGTTAATTGGGAGCTCATAGAAACTCATTTGCCAGATATGCTCAGAATTGCTTTATCAATCAAAGCTGGAAAAATTACCCCTTCAACCATATTGCGTCGCCTTGGAACAGCAAGCCGCAAAAATAAATTATATTTTGCCTTCCGCGAACTGGGAAGAGTGGTGCGAACTGAATTTTTACTGAAATATATCGGTGATGTTGAGTTGCGCAAAACCATCAATGCTGCAACCAACAAAAGTTAAGAATTTAATCAGTTTATAAAATGGCTGTTTTTTGGTAATCAGGGTGTAATTGCCGAGAATGTACGCCATGAGCAACGCAAAGTTGTTAAATACAATCAGTTGGTTGCTAATTTAGCTATCTTACATAACGTTGAAGCAATGACGGGAGCATTGAAAAAAATGCAGGAAGAGGGCGTTCCGATCAATGAAGTATAATACTCCCCGAAAACTAGACCAAAAATTCGTAGCAAATAAGATAGAATAGCCCTTAAGAAAAGAGGTCTATCTAATGACAAAAGTTCGTAAACGTCATAATGCTGAATTTAAAAGTAAAGTTGCCATTGAAGCCATCAAAGAGCACAAGACAATCAATGAGCTGACCGCAGAATATGGCGTTCATGCAACCCAAATCAGCAACTGGAAAAAGCAAGCCTTGGCTGTCATACCCAGTGCCTTTAGCACCAAGCAGCACGACAACGAACAAGCCCAGCAAGCCATCATCGATGAACTGCATCGGCAACTGGGGCAAGTCATTAGTGAACGAGACTGGCTTAAAAAAAAGTCCTCACAGCTCACTTAGAGTCTCGTAAACAACTGCTAGAGCCTGACAATAAAGATTTCAGTACCCGTAAGCAATGTGAACTACTGGGTATTAACCGCTCAAGCCTGTACTATCAGCCAATGCCCATCAGTGAGCTTGGTGTTACCTTGATGAACCTGCTTGACGAGCAATATACCAGAACCCCATTTTACGGGGTTAAACGCATGACAGCATATGTGAGACAATTAGGCTATAATGTCAATCACAAGCGAGTACGCAGACTATTACGGCAAATGGGACTCGATGCCATCTACCAGCGTCCTAACACCAGTAAACCCAATCCTGAGCATCAAGTTTATCCCTATTTGCTTAGGAATGTACCCATCACCCGCTGTAACCAAGTGTGGAGTACCGATATCACATACATTCGCCTGTCTAAAGGGTTTGTGTATTTGATGGCGGTGATTGATTGGTACAGCCGTTATGTTTTAGGTTGGTCGCTATCTACCACGCTTGAGGCAGATTTCTGCATTGATACGGTGGGTAAACTACTGCACAATGGGTTACGCTGTGAGATTTTTAATACGGATCAAGGCTCGCAGTTTACCAGTCCAAGATTTACCACGCCACTCATTGATTCGGGCATTGCTGTAAGCATGGACGGTCGCGGCAGGGCGTTGGATAATATCTTTGTAGAAAGACTGTGGCGATCAGTGAAATACGAATGTGTGTATTTACGCCAGTTTGATACGGTCAGTCAAGCCAGAGTTGGTTTGAAAGACTATTTTGAGTTTTACAACTATGAGCGATTGCATCAGTCGCTTGATTACCATACCCCTGCACAGGTTTATTTAGATAACAATAGTTCGGTTAATACTGTGCTTTATCAACCCAATTCTATCTTAATTTTGTGATTATTTGGTCTAGACATTGGGGAGTACCTTAAAGAGATACTGGCAGGTTTAGCACCATATCGCACAGAGCACATTAATCGCTATGGTGATTACACGCTGAACTTAGATCAGAAAGTCCCACCAATGAA
This sequence comes from Moraxella sp. K23, assembly GCF_041154765.1. Lineage (NCBI taxonomy): Bacteria > Pseudomonadati > Pseudomonadota > Gammaproteobacteria > Moraxellales > Moraxellaceae > Moraxella > Moraxella sp. K23. The sequence goes on along the minus strand of NZ_AP031598.1, from coordinate 5,992 downwards.
TTATAAAATCCGCATTTTATAGGATAATATTCAATAGGTTATACTTGTTTTTGCGGAATTTTACGCGAATCCCAGCCGACCCTCTATTAGGATATATTTGACTAAATTGTTTTTGTATAACATTGCTACAACTTTTACAAGGTGGTCGCTCCGTAAATATATCAATTGAACCGCTAATATTCGTATTATCTTTGTGCTGTTGAGCGAAATTCTCTAAAATTTTATATTCTGTATCATTTGCTCTCTCTATATTAGAAGTAGGACTATTAACAGGTTTTAAAATTGGTTGACTATTATCTAATGCAACATAGCCATCTCTAATTAATTGACTTCTATTTAAATTCTTATAGCCATTTTGAAATACTTGACCGTTATTTGGATTTCCATACATGGACACTGATTGAACATTTTGTGGGAGTTGACCATCTATTCTAATTGTAGCAGTAGCAACATTACTTAGAAGTTTACCATTCTCATATAAGTAAGGAGAATGGGTTCTGATTTCAGCTGCTCTATCTCTTAATTTAGTATAGGTTTCTGAAAAGAAATTTGAATCATCTCTACTAATATTATTGTTAATAAGGGCATCATTCATTGATTGATACCGGCTGACCCAAGTTTTTGTTTTAAAGCTAGATGAGTGGGTTTGTTAGACACTATTTAATAGACAAGTTAATTTACAAAAATGGGGGCTTTTTGCCCCTGATTTTTTGTGGAAATGGAACTGTCTAGAAAACTAGCGTTTTTTAGACAAATATAAACCACCTTAAGAAACTCGACTAAAGTCCTTAGTATGCTATTTTACACGAATTAAGTACTGACCCCGCTTAAGATAAAAATATATCCAATTTATTGTCGACAAATTTGAGCCAAGCCTCATTGCTTACCCCTTGCCATATTCCATTTTCTAACAAATCATATTTTGGATCAAAGTATCTTACATTCTTAGTAAAAAATTGATTAATGTCTTCATTCTCTATTATATTTTCAACATCTTTTTTTAGACTTCTAATATTTTCTATATCTTCACTCGTTAGAAATAATTCTAATATTGCTTCTGAATTTTTGGCTTCTTCTCTCCAGTCTTGGTGAAAATATGCATTTACAAAATAATCAAAAGTTTTATAGTTGCTTATATAAATTTCCTTAAGGTTCTGGATATGCGGTCAATATGATGTATGCTGAAAAAAACGGAAGAAAATATTTGGTAAACTAACAACCTAAACAGGAATTTACCATGAGTAAGAAAAGAGTAGAATACAGCGACACCTTTAAAGCCGAAGCCATTGCCAAAATCAAAACAATATCAGCCAAAACGCCAAAGAACTCGGCATACCGATGAACACATTAGCGAACTGGCACAGAAAGGCTGAAAGCGGTGTACTTGCAGGCGCACAAAACTATAACCCTGAAATTATAGCCGCCTTGGATGAAATCAAAGACCTTAAAAAACAACTCAAGATCGCTCAAGAAGAACGAGAAATCTTAAAAAAGGCAACGGCGTATTTTGCCAATGAGGAGGAATAAGCGAAGCACTGCTTTGCCCCGACGCAAAGTGAGAGCTATGCTTGAGTACCAATAGCCAAGTACGCCTTTATGCAAGAGAATCGATTGAAATACTGCATATAACGCATGGCAAGGTTATTTGAAGTCAGCCTATCAGGCTACTATGATTGGTTAAAGCGAGGCATCAGCAAGCGAAAACAGCACCACAATCGCTGTGAACTATTGGTCAAATCCGCTCACATAGATACAAAGCAAAGCTATGGTCATGAGCGCTTGAATCAGCACTTAACCAATCAAGGACATAATATCAGCTTATACATGGTACGGCAAATCAAGCAAGAACATGGTATTTACTGCAAACGTCACAAGCGATTTAAAACGACTACTGACTCAAATCATAATAAGCCTGTTTATCCAAATCTGCTAGAACAGCAGTTTGACGTGGCAGCTCCTAACATCGAAAAGATTCTTGCGGAGCAGTGCTCCTCAGGTCAGCGATATTACCTACATTTGGACCAATGAAGGCTGGGTGTGCTTGTCAGCAGTCAAAGACTTGTACAGCAAAGAAATTGTGGGATATGCGTTAAATAAACGTATGGCCGCTGATTTAGTTTGTAAGGCTCTAAAAAATGCGATTAAGTATAAACGACCTGCTAGGGGGCTTATCGTGCATTCTGATCGAGGAAGTCAGTATTGCAGTCATCAATACCGCCAAATCATTCAAAAACATACCTTGGCTAGTTCTATGAGCCGAAAAGGTACTCAGGCATAGCCTTCGCCTTGCACTCGGGTAAAGCAGTGCTTTGCTATTCCTCGTTCATGCTATGATAACACTCCGATTGAGAGCTTCTTGGGTGAGAAGCACTGCTTCACAAGAAAAAACGAGCTGGTTTACCACAAAGTCTATGAAACTCGGAATGAAGCCATTAAAGATGTCGTTCGATATATTGAGATGTTTTACAACCGTCAGAGAATACAAAAAGGGTTAGGATTTAAATCACCTGCGGGGGTTTCCAAGACTTTTATCGTCAGGCTGCCTGACATAATCTACCAAGTGTTTTATTCCGTTGTTGACAGCAGGGGTCATTATACGCACTGTCGGCGTAAACGGCAGATTCATCACCTGTTAAAAGCGTGGTAAAACATTGTGAATCATGGACATTGGCTGGGGTAGTTTGAATCTTTTTGACAAAGCTGTCTTCATCACAATTAAGATGGATTTTAAAGCCGTAGGTGGTTTTTACTTTGCCTGTGCTGTCTTTTTTACTGACGTATGCAGCTTCGTTATCTTGGGTATTGTCGGTATGTTTGCCTTTTTTAGCTCGTTTGTTTTTGGCTTCAACGATACTGGCATCAATGATGCTAACACTGCCTGCTTTGATGATGATATTTTGCTCGGCTAGTTGCTCATTGATTTGGTTGAATAAGGGTTCAATGAGTCAAAGTTCACCTAAGTGTTTGTGGTATCGCCAGATGGTGCTGTGGTCGGGTACGTTATCGGTAAGCGATAGACCAACAAAGCGACGAAATAGTAAATCTCTTGCCAGTTGTTTTTCCATGGCTGGGTCGGATAGGTTATAGAGTTTTTGTAGTAGTAAGATTTTAAACATGATGACAGGGTGAAAGGCACTTTCGCCACGATCACTGCTATGAACGTGGCGTAAGGTTTGCTCGATAGTTTGCCAGTTGATTAGGTTATGTAGTTCATCTAATTCTTTGATGGCTTTGTGAGCGTTAATGAGACTGTCTGCTAGGGAGAGTTGCCCTGTTTGTTTCCATGCTATATTGGTATCTTTCGCTATCTGGTTAATTTTACTTTATTATATCAATTTTACAAACTTTTGTTTATTTGTTCGTGCAAAGGTTTCTAATTTATCTCTCCTCAAATATTTTGGAAAACGCCATGCGATTAATGCAACCCTTCCATACGTTGACGAATCAAATTTTTGACTATGTCAATCTTCCTCATGGTTTGACTCATACCACCGATTTGAACCAAACCGATAATAAACTTGATGCGCTTATTAGGCCAGCTGGGGGTTGGGGTGCGTTGATAGCCGTGCAAGGTAATATGCGAAAGCAGCAGGCATTGACCCGTGCGCCAATCACATTATTAGACCTAAATCAGCCATTTGGCACTAAGTGCCCAAGTTGTGCATTTCCAAACGGCAAAAAAAAGCCCATTAATTTTTGTGAAAATGGGGCTAAAGCAACGGCATTTGAAACCACCAAAAAAACTGTGACGGCTGATTTTTTTGCCAAATATACCGTCACTGAACTGCTCGCGCAAAGTGATTATTTCTTGGAAAACCAAGGACGCTTGACTGAGCCTATGCAGTACAATGCGGCGACTGATGAGTACGAACCCATCGAATGGGAAGCTGCTTATCAGTTGATTGCCAGTCATCTCAATCGATTGGATGACCCGAATGAAGCTGTCTTTTATACCTCTGGTCGAGCCAGTAATGAAGCGTCGTTTTTGTATCAGTTATTTACCAAATGCTATGGCACGAACAATATGCCAGATTGCTCCAATATGTGCCATGAAGCAAGCAGTGTGGGGTTAAAAGATAGTATCGGCTTAGGTAAAGCAACCATCGTAATGGATGACTTTGAGCATTGTGACAGCGTGTGGAGTTTTGGGCATAATCCAGGTACCAATCACCCACGTATGCTAGAAACATTGGCAAATGTCGCTGAGCGTGGTGGCAAAATCATTGTGATTAATCCGCTTAAAGAGCGGGGACTTACGCGTTTTCAAGATCCAAAACGCCCAAGCCAAATGCTGACAAATGGTAGCACGCCACTTAGTCACTATTTTTTCCAGCTAAACATTGGCTCAGACTATGCGTTAATGACGGGCATACTCAAGCATTTAGATAATTGGGATCGCGAGGCACGGGATAACGTTAAAGCCACTATTTTTGATCATGACTTTATTCAAGCCCAGACCGTAGGCTTTGATGAAATGATTGCAGGGGTAAGGGCGACCGATTGGCAAACCATTTATCATATTACAGGGTTAGACGCGCAGCAAATTGAGCAACTAGCCCAGCTTTATCGAGAGAGTAAACGTCCTATTTTAACATGGTGTATGGGCATCACCCAGCATCGTCATGGTACGGACAATGTGCATATGTTGGCAAATTTAGCCTTGGTTATGGGGCATATTGGCAAGACAGGGACGGGACTTGCGCCGATTCGTGGGCATAGTAATGTTCAAGGTAACCGTACCATGGGTGTATGGGACAAGCCTTCAGATAAGCTACTTGATCAAATCGACAAAGTTTTTGGCATTAAGTCCCCTAGAGCGCATGGCTATAACGTTGTAGAGACCCTTGAAGCCATGCAACAAGGCAAGGTTAAAGTATTTATGAGCCTAGCGGGCAATTTTGCAGTGGCAACCCCCGATAAAGCACGTACAGAAGCGGGTATTCGCGGCTGTGAGTTAACGGTACAGATACAGACCAAGCTCAATCGTAGCCACTTGATTCATGGTAAAGAAGCCATTATTTTACCTTGTTTAGGACGAACTGAAATTGATAAGCAAGGCGACAATAACCAATACATTAGTATTGAAGATTCCATGTGTAATGTGGTGTTGTCACAAGGAGCGCGTCAGCCTGTTTCACATAAATTGCGCGCTGAAACTGAGATTATCGCAAGTATCGCTGCGGCTACACTTAGGCATAGCCCGATTCGTTGGGCTTGGTATGTAGAAGATTACGACCGAATTCGTAATGACATTGCTAAAGCCATTGAAGGCTTTGATAACTTTAACCAAAAAGTCTATACCAAACAAGGCTTTCATCTACCGCATCCTGCCAACCGTTATGAATGGCAGACCCAATCTGGTAAAGCCACCTTTTTCTTTACACCGTTAACCGAGATTTATGCAGATAAATTGACGGCTCAGCCCGATGATTTATTAACACTCACCAGTATCCGTTCTCATGACCAATTCAATACCACCATTTATGGGTTGGATGACCGCTATCGCAACGTTTTTGACACGCGGCAAGTAATTTTTATGAATGCTGATGATGCTGATAGATTGGATTTAAAAGCAGGTGATAAGGTGACTATCCAAAGTGAATACGGCGATGGTATTGAGCGAAAAGTCACAGGCTTTCAAGTCATTTTGTATGATATCCCTAAAGGCAATCTAGCCATGTACTACCCTGAAGCCAATCCACTGATTGCGATGACAGATTTTGATAAAAAATCAGGCATGCCTGCCTTTAAAACCGTGTCGGTTAGACTGAGAAAATGTGCTTAATGATCATAGGGTTGCTTAAAAAACCCTATGGATGATTGTTAAATGTAAAAGTATCATTAAATAAAAAAGTATCATTGAATAAAAAAGTGATGATTGAAAAAACAGGCTGAAAAATTGAATATTTACGCGTTTTTTAAGATGAGTAATAAACTTACTGTCGAAAATTAAACCCATAAATAAATGTTATAGATTTTCTTTAAATATTAA
>NZ_AP031597.1:0-49559 GCF_041154765.1 Moraxella sp. K23 | reverse complement strand
GCAACGTTAATCAGATTGGTAAAATCGGGTAAAACTGGGGTCTCAATTACAGAAGGTTCGCTCATTTATTAATCCTTGAAGTTCATTAAAATAACCAATTAAATGTGTTTTCGCTAGTCGCTGGGTGCTGTTCGTACCAATGTTTGGCGATTTCATCACGACGACAAATCCATACATCAGGCTTACTGGTGATATAGTCGATGAATTTTTTAAGAGCGACAATACGTCCTGCACGACCAATCATGCGACAATGTAAGCCAATCGATAGCATTTTTGGCGTTTCTTGTCCCTCTTCATACAGAGTATCAAAGCTATCTTTTAAATATTGATAAAACGGCTCAGCATTGGTATAACCTGGGCTCGATGCAAAACGCATATCATTAGTTTCAAGCGAATAAGGAATAATAAGCTGTGGACGAGTGAAAATTTTGTCGCCTTCAGTCACTCGCACATTGAGCCAGTAGGGAAGTTCATCAGCATATGAATCTGAGTCATATTGATAACCGCCTTGAGCCACTACTAATTCACGAGTATTGGGACTATCTCGTCCTGTGTACCAACCGATTGGCTGAAGACCCATCATTTTTTTAAAAATTTCCGTCGCTTCACTGACATGGCGGGCTTCGGTCTGTCTGTCCATCAGCTGATGATTGACCCAACGCAAGCCGTGACTTGCCACTTCATGCCCATCTTGAAGCACTCTCTCAAGGATATGCGGGGTGCGAGCAACCGACATGGCACACGAAAACGTCGTAAGTTTTAAGTCATGGGCTTTAAACAAATCCAGTACTCGCCACACCCCAACACGGCTACCGTATTCAAATGCTGACTCAACTGATTGATGACGGTTTGGGAAAATCTGCGTGCCTAAAATATCGGATAAAAACATCTCAGAGCCAGCGTCACCGTGCATGACTGCATTTTCTGCCCCTTCTTCAAGGTTTAGCACAAACTGCACCGCAATTTTTGCCCCATTTTTCCAGTTGGCTTTGGGCGGATTGTCGCAATACCCCTTCAAATCTCGGGGATAATGCGGTAGGTCAATGGGGGTAACGTGCTTAAATTGCGGTGTGGACATAGTCGCTCCTAATGATAAAAACTGCGAATTTATTTATCGCCTAGTTTGTTAAATAATTCGTTAAAATTTGGCGGTTGTTTGGGTTGTGGCTCAATCAGTAACTGCTCGGCAAGTTCGGATAAATGTTCTGCCATATCATTTTTAAGTAACGCTTTATCGGTCTGTTGTAGCAGTTTGATTAAATCAAAATGGCAATGATTATCACATTGCATGGTCGTCGGATTGCTATACATGGCAATGGCAAGCGACGTGCGAGCAATCAGTTGCTCAATTAAAGTAATCAAAGTCACATTGTCGGTAAATTTGGCAAGTTGAATATGAAAATCGCCTGAGAGTTTATTGGCAAGTCCGTACTCGGCTTTGCGTAATGCCACCATTTCAGCATCACAAATTTTATTTAACGTATTAATTTGGGACGTGTTTAGCGGTAACTCTAATAAATCAATCACCCCAAGTTCCAAAATTTTACGGGTGGTAAAAATTTCATTAACTTGCGGTTTGCCCATTGACGCCACAAAACAACCCCGATTCGGTAATTGCACCACTAACTGCTCATAAATCAATCGTTGTAGAATCTTACGCACTCGAGTACGGCTAACATTAAAACTTTTTGCTAATTCATCTTCAGGCAAATGCGTGTCAGGCTTGAGATAATGCTCGTGAATCGCCCGAAATAGCATTTGGTACATTTGGTCATCAGTGGTTTTGGTTGAGTCGCTCATAATAATTGCCTTAAAAAGTGAAAAATCTAAGTCTGTTTAACCACTATTATGCACCGAAACGATGCAAGTCTCCCAAAAATGGCTTAGCAATTGGGAACGCCAAATCACCATGCTTACTGGTTTTTAAATTCATACCGACCATTGCTTCAATCAGTTTCACTGCACTTTTTACCCCATCAATCACAGGAATACCCACCGCTTGCTCAATCGTATCAGTCAAATGGGACATCCCACCACAGCCCAACACAATCGCCCCTGCACCATTATCACGGGCTTGTATTGATTTACTGATTATTGCTTTGAGTGCGGTGTCATCTTCTAAGGCGAGTACAGGCAAATCGACTGCCAGTACTTGAGGGCAAAGATGTCTATAGCCGTATTGTTGAAGCAAATGTTTAGCGATAATTACGGTGCGTTGTAGGCTCGTTACTACGGCAAACTGCGTACTTATCATGCTTGCCATCACAAAGCCAGCTTGAGCAATGCCAATCACAGGTTTTTCGGTCAGTTCTCTCACTGCCCAGATATTGGGGTCACCAAAACACGCCAAAATCATGCCGTCCGCCCTTTCGCTATCCGCCTTTCTTACTTCTTCAGCAACTCCGACAATGCTCATCGCTTCATCAAAATGCGACTCAATCGACACAGCTCCATGTTTTGGCGTTCTACCGACGATTTCTGTGCTTGCATTAGCAACAGCTTGGGCACTCTCCTGCATCTGCTCGGTCATGTGTTGACTGGTGTTGGGGTTGATTAAATGGATTTTCATAGCAAACCTACAATTAAAATTTTACAGTAATTGTATACAATAATATTTTATATTTCAAATTAATTATTTTATATGTAGAAAAGATTATTTCAATTTCTATGCCAAAAACAGCGTATTATCAATTATATGGTATATATGGCATGAATATTGCTCGTTAAATTGTACGGTATGTAATTTAATATTAGATTTTATTGTATACAAATAATCATTGAAGTTAGTGGCATCACAAAAGGAGTAAGTCATGCTCGACAAATCTGCCATCATCGCCCAAACTCCATCTAGACCTATCATATCTCAGTATGGTACGGTGCATCAGTTACCAACTGGCTATAGCGACCGCTTATATAATGAAGACCTTGCTCCATTAGTGGCGGGTAAAGACCGAAGCAGTCGCCAAGATTGGAACTGGTACAACATCTTTGCCTTTTGGATGTCAGACGTGCATAGCGTGGGTGGTTATGTGTTTGCAGGTAGTTTGTTTGCGTTGGGGATTCAAAGTTGGCAAGTGCTGTTGGCATTAATTGTCGGCATCATGATTGTGCAAGTCCTGTGCAATCTAGTGGCAAAACCTAGCCAACAAGCGGGCGTACCATATCCAGTGGCATGTCGTATGCCGTTTGGGGTATTTGGAGCAAATTTGCCTGCGATTATTCGTGGTTTAATTGCGGTAGCATGGTATGGGGTACAAACTTTTTTGGCTTCAAAATCACTAGAAATTATCTTGCTATGGGCAATGCCAAGCTTGAAAAGCTTAGAACAAACCAACTTGCTTGGGCTAAATTTGCTCGGTTGGCTCGCCTTCATGGTGATGTGGGTACTTCAAGCTTTGGTGTTTTGGCGAGGAATTGATACCATCAAAAAATTTATCGATTGGGCAGGACCTGCGGTGTATGTAGTGATGCTTGCGTTAATGTGTTGGATTGTCAATCGTGCAGGATTAGCAAATATCAATTTAAACTTAGCTGAAGTAAAATATCATGGCATGGATTCTATTTTACCAACGATTACGGCGATTGCCTTAGTGGTGTCATATTTTTCAGGACCCATGCTCAATTTTGGAGATTTTGCTCGCTATGGCAAAAGCTACGATGACGTCAAAAAAGGCAATTTTTGGGGGTTGCCGATTAACTTTACCTTATTTGCCTTGGTGACGGTAGTCATTACGTCAGGTACAATTCCTGTATTTGGTAAAATGCTAACTGATCCGATTGATACGGTCTCTAAAATTGATAACGTTGCCGTGATGCTGTTAGGTGCTTTGACTTTCGTAACAGCAACCATTGGTATTAACATTGTGGCTAACTTTGTTGCTCCAGCCTTTGACTTCTCGAACGTGTCACCAAAAAATATCAGCTTTCGCATGGGTGGCTTTATCGCAGCGATTGGTGCGGTATTTATCACGCCTTGGAACTTGTTTAACTCGCCACAAGTGATCCACTATACGCTTGATATTTTGGCAGCCTTTATCGGTCCGTTATTTGGGATTTTGCTGACTGACTTTTATTTGATTCGCAAACAAAAAATCGAAGTTGAAGATTTATACACCACTGATCCTAATGGTACTTACTGGTATAGCAATGGTTGGAATCCTAAAGCAGTCATGGCACTAATTCCTGCGGTGATTGTCGGCGTGGCAATCACCTTGTTAGGATTAAAAGGATTGGCGGATTTTAACTGGTTTATTGGCTGCGGCTTGGGGGCAGTGTTTTATTATTGTTTGATGCCGAAGTCAAAAACTTAATGTATAAAATAACCTCTATTTATGCTGATATTAGGCATTTGCTGTAATAATATAATCCTAAAAAGACAAACCCATTATAATAGTGGGTTTGTTTTTTTGATAAGTTGTAAAAAAAGACGATTTAGTATTTTCCAGAGAAATTGGCACTGATTCGCTGCTTTAGGTAATCGGCAGCAGTAATAGGCGAGTATTTCTTGTTTGGACCTTCAATTATTACATGTGCATTGGCTTGACAGAAAAAAGCCAGACTGTATCTAGCGCCTTGATATTCATCAGGCTCAGGGCTTTTAACTCGGTGAAAATTCGAAGGTAATATATCATCACTCCATCGCATTAACATATCGCCAATATTACACGTGATGATATCATCATAAGGGGTGATGCTTGTCCAAGTTTGGCTTGTCATATCTTTACCAGGGCATACTTGCAAACCGCCTTGTCCTTTACGCTGAAATAGCAAAGTCAAGCAATCAAAATCGGTATGAGCACCTGCTCGCCATAGCCCCAATTTACCTTTCATCTCATCCGAGATAGTGTAATAATGTAGCATTCGCAAGGTGCTTTGATAGTCAGGTTGGTTTGGGTTATGGGCTTTGGTAAAAAAATCTAAATCGAAACCAAGTTTGTAAGCAAAACAAGACAAAACTTTCATCCCTACTTGCCAACATTGACGCTCAAAAGCCAATGATTTTGCTTTAAAATTGGGCAACTCTTCATCCGATGGCCATAGATTGGTCATCAACGGACGAGTAATTTGATAAGATTCTTTTTGGTCAGCGGTATTGGTTGATGGTCGAATCTGTTTACGACTTTCCCAACCTGCATTTCTGGATAAAGGATATTTGGCTTTGGTAGCATTTGGCAAAGCAAAAAATTTTTCCATTAACTCAAAAGTATCATTAATGTCTTGTTGTGGGATACCATGATTTTTAAGTTGAAAAAATCCGATTTCAATTGATGCTTGCCAAATCTCATTGGCTATCTCTGCCATACGTGTTTCAAAATTTGATAAATCAATAATTCTGATATCACGCTGTGTTTCAGTACCATATGAACCCATCGTGGATTCTTTGCGTAACTCATGGAGCTTATAAGTTGAAGTTAAATCATTCATTGCCTGCACCTTAATTAAAATTATAGTTGAGAATCACTACAACCAATAAAATCCTTTAAAGTGCTTCAAAGAGCATTCTTGAATTCAGTCATTGGTCTGTAGAACAAAGAACAATTATTCGCTATTTAAGGCATGCCTAAATAGCTGATTAATTGGTTTGAGCAATGACCCACATCACTAATTTTCTAGCATTACCTATCGCTATCAAGTGTGTTGACTGCTTATACTCAATCAAGTTAAAGCAAAATGTATGCCATTAACTATCACTATTTATTCCATCACCTTACTTGAAGCATATATCGATTACCTCTCCGCTAATCAGACTTTATCTTTCTTTTAAAGCCAATTTTTGAATAAAAGTCATGAGTAAAAAAAGTGCAGTTGCACCAATTTAATTTAACGATTGCTTAATTTTGGAAAATTTTTTACCCTGTCTTACTTATCCATGTTCAACATTTATAATATTATTGTATACAATTTTACACTTTTTAATCATTATTTATGGCAATTTAAAGCCAACATCTTGATGTGAAAAGTTTCTAAAATTTGACATTGATATCAATAAATAAATTTTAATAAAATTATTTTATTTCAATAGTTTATATAATTTATTGTATTGTATTGAAAGGCTCACTGTTTTGACTTGTTTAATTATTAATAAAGAACAAAGGGTTTTGATAAATAGTTACTATTGGCACACATATTGCTAGTCATAATTTAAGAGTATAAGCGGTCAGTGTATTGGATACGAAAACACCATCACACGGGACATTGCTCTAAAGCCAGTGCTGTTCCCAGAAAAAGATATTGGGGAGTAAGATACGTCTGTAGTGCATTTCGTATACTCCCCAACGTATTGATTCAAATATACTTGTGGGGTCTCTAATGTTTAATACAACGTATTTACCAAAACGCTTTTCAATCAAATGCTTATCGGTTTGTATATTAGTATCAACCATGATGGTTGGTTGCTCAAAAGATACACCAGCTACTGCTACTAATGCAAGCAATGGCTCAGCCGTCAAAGACACACAGCAAAATAAAACCTTAGACAAACTGCTGCTTACCACCTCTTGGTACGCCGAACCCGAACAAGGCGGGTATTACCAAGCGATTGCCACAGGTATCTACAAAAAATACGGCCTGGATGTCGAGATTAGTCAAGGTGGTCCACAAATCAATGGCATGACCCTGTTGCTCTCCAAAAAAGCTGATGTGATTGTCAATTACGATTTACAAGTGTTAAAAGCGGTTGAGCAAGACTTACCTGTGAAAGCGATTGCCACAGCGTTTCAGTACGACCCTCAAGGTATTATCACGCATGGCGATGTTGACTCTTTGGAAGGTTTAAAAGGCAAGACGATTTTGGTGGCGAGCAGTGGTCAAACCAGTTGGTGGCCTTGGTTAAAAGCCAAATACAACTTAAATGACGGACAAACCCGTCCTTATACCTTTAACTTACAGCCATTTTTGGCGGATAAAAATACCGCACAACAATCTTATGCAACCTCGGAGGTATTGCCTGCCAAAAAAGCCGACCCTAATAGCAAATTCTTTTTATTTGCCAAATATGGTTACCCAGCATATGGCGGTACTTTGGTTACCCGTGATGATGTAATCGCCACCAAATCCGATGTACTAAAACGCTTTGTCGCTGCAACTGCTGAGGGCTGGGCAAGTTATCTCAAAGACCCTGCCCCTGCCAACGCCATTATCAAGAAAGAAAACCCACAAATGACCGATGAGATGATTGCCTTTGGCATTGACCAAATGAAATCGTTAGAGCTCGTTGGAGGGGGTGATGCCAAAACTAAAGGGATTGGTGTCATGACAGAAGCGAGATGGAAAGCGACACGTGACATGATGGTTCAAACCAAACTATTGAGCGAACAAGCTCCTTGGCAAAAAGCATTTACTTTAGACTATGTGAATCAAGGTACTGCAAAACCTTAATTTTTCGCTAACACGTCTAGTAGTTCGATAAGGAATCCTTCATGAATGCTGCAATCAATGTAGATAACCTAACCGATGTTAATACCTCGCATCCGATGTTGATGGCAATGGGCGTAGATAAGACCTATACCAATGGTACCCATGCACTACAATGCCTCAACCTAAATATTGAACATGGCGAGATTGTCTCATTAATCGGACCATCCGGGTGTGGCAAAAGCACCTTGCTAAAAATGTTCGCCGATTTGGAGCAACCTTCGGCAGGGCAGATTCGCTGGAATGGTAAACGGGATATGCAATCACAGTGCAATATGGGCATGGTGTTTCAAGAGCCAACCTTAATGCCTTGGGCAACCATTGCCGATAATGTGCGACTGCCCTTAGATTTAAAAAATATCCCCAAAAATGTCTCGACAGAAAAGGTCAATCAAGCATTGGCATCTGTTGGTCTAAAGGGTTTTGAAAAGTCTTATCCCAGAGAGTTATCAGGTGGTATGCAAATGCGGTCATCGTTAGCTCGTGCATTGGTGATGGAGCCTAATTTACTATTAATGGATGAGCCCTTTGGTGCATTAGATGAATTTACCCGTCAAAAACTCGATAGCGATATTCGTACATTGTGGGCAGAAAAAAATCTGACCATTGTATTTGTCACCCATAGCATTTATGAGGCTGTGTTTTTATCGACTCGTGTAATTGTGATGGCGGCTCGTCCTAGTCGAATTATCGCTGATATACCCGTTGAAGCCCCCGAATTTAGAGATGAAAAATTTCGCACCTCCGAAAGCTTTATCAAACAATGTGCACACTTGTCAAGTCTGCTAGAAGCCAGTCATACAGGAGGTTCTCATGAGTAAGCCATTACTTGAACGCAAAAACGGTCTTCAAATTTTAGCCCCTGTTATGGTTGGGATTGTATTATTGCTGCTATGGGAGATTTGTTTTCGAGCCATGAATGTCCCTGTGTTCTTGGTTCCCAAGCCTAGTGATATCGCTACTGCACTTTACAGCAATGCAGGCATGTTATTGAATAGTTTGTTAATTACGCTCAAGATTACACTGTTGGCATTTTTGATGGCGATTGTCATTGGAGTCAGCGTGTCGTTCTTGTTCGTGCAAAGTCGCATTATTGAAGCGTGTTTTATGCCGTACGCCATTTTGTTTCAAGTCACCCCCATTGTGGCAATCGCACCTTTGATTATTATTTGGGTGCCAAATACCACATTGGCGTTAGTTATCTGTGCGATGTTGGTGGCGATTTTCCCTATTTTGACCAATACCACTTTGGGACTCAGAAGTGTCAGTTCAGGCTTGATTAATTTGTTTAAAGTCAATAAAGCCAACCGTTGGCAAGTGCTAACCAAATTACGTATTCCTAACGCCTTGCCATACTTTTTTAGTGGATTACGTATTTCGTGCGGTTTGGCATTGATTGGTGCGGTGGTCGCTGAGTTTGTTGCAGGGACAGGCGGTACGAGTGCAGGATTGGCTTATCAGATTTTACAAGCGGGCTTCCAATTAAACTTACCACTGATGTTTGCTGCTTTATTTTTGATTACTTGTGCAGGACTAACACTATTTGTTGCTATGTCAATGATAAGTAATCTGTTTTTGAAAAAATGGCACGAAAGCGAAATGGTATAACAAGAATTCATATTAAATTTAAAGGTTAAACAAATGATACAAGCTCAATCCGAAACTGTACTTATAAAAAATGCCAGCCATATCATGACAGGTTTGGCAGGGACAGCAGCCAGAACCAATGCCACCGACATACTAATCGAGGACGGCAGAATCACCAACATTGGTAAAAATCTTGTCGCACAAGCCAATCATGTCATCGATGCCAAAGACTGTGTGGTGTATCCCGCTTGGGTTAATACCCATCACCATCTTTTCCAATCATTGTTAAAAGGCGAACCACAAGGGTTAAATCAAACCTTAACACCTTGGCTTGCAGCAACGCCTTACCGTTTTCGTGGGTCATTTGATGCCAATTTATTTCGGTTGGCGGTCAAAGTTGGCTTAATTGAACTACTAAGGTCGGGATGTGCCACAGTAGCAGACCATCACTATTTGTATTGGCCTGATATGCCGTTTGATGGGGCAGAGATTTTGTTTGAAGAAGCCAATGCTCTTGGTATGCGGTTTGTGCTATGCCGAGGCGGTGCGACACAGACTCGTGGCTTAGAAGCAGAATTACCGCAAGCCTTGCGAGCGGAGAAATTCGACAGTTATATGGCGGATGTCGAACGTTTGGTCAAAGCCTACCATCAAGATACTCCAAACGCCTCTCAACGTATCGTGATGGCACCGACCACCGCTTTGCACTCTATGCCATCAACAGAGATTAAAGAAAGTGCCAGAATCGCCCGTGAATTGGGGATTTATCTACATACCCATTTATCAGAAACCGTGGACTATCTTGACAGTGCCAAAGCCAAGTTTGGGATGACTCCAGTGCAATTTTGTGCAGAGCAAGATTGGTTGGGTGAAGATGTGTGGATAGCACATTTGGTGAAATTGCTACCCGAAGAAATCAAATTATTGGGCGACAGCAAAACAGGCATTGCTCATTGCCCACAAAGCAACTGCCGACTGGGTAGTGGCATTGCTGATATTGTGGCATTGGAGCAAGCAGGGGTTAGAATCTCGATAGGAGTGGATGGGGCAGCCTCAAATGAAGCAGCAGATATGCAATCTGAAGCACATGCGGCGTGGTTGCTACAGCGAGCTCGTAAAGGCATGCTTGCCACACCCAAATATGAAGGTGGCACGTTTGAGGGTGGTGCAGCCGCTGCCACCGTTGAAGATGTGATTCGATGGGGGACACTAGGTGGGGCAAACGTGTTGGGACTTACCGATTTGGGTAGTATTGAAATTGGCAAAACCGCCGATATCGCTATCTATCAACTTGATGACCCACGGTATTTTGGGTTGCACGATATGGCAATTGGACCTGTGGCGTGTGCAGGTCGAGCCCATCTAAAAAACTTACTAATCAATGGCAAAACTGCGGTTGAGGGTGACCAAGTGCCGAATGTAGATTTGCAGGCATTGAGTTATGAGGTGCAACAAGCGGTAAAAACGCTGAATAAACACGTTGCTGTAGCTTAAATGATAAATAGTATCTGCCAAAGTCGTTGATGAATCATAGGAGAAAATAATGAGCATTCCAATTATCGACCTTCATCATATCAATACGTTAGAGCGGTTAGAAGATTGTGACGCATTACCACAAATTATTGAAGCGATTAAACACGTCTCAATGTCCTCTGGATTTTTTTATGTGATTAATCATGGTATCTCCACAGAGTTGCTACAAAAACAATTTACGGTGGCAAAAAATCTGATGGATTTACCAGAACCTATCAAAGAAAAATATGCAATTAATGAGGGGTTTCGAGGCTTTGATAAAATTAATCAACAACGCTCAGATATCAATGCCAAAGCAGATTTGAAAGAAGGATTTTATTGTGGCAAAAACTACCCAGCTGACCATCCCTATGTGTTGGCAAAGTACCATACGTTTATCCCCAGTCAATGGCCGACTGAGCTACCCGACACTGAGCCAACCTGCCAAGCGTACATTGCTGCCTTAGAGCAATTAGCCGAGGTCATTATGCAATTATTGGCAATGTCACTAAATCTTGATAAACATTACTTTGAGCCGTTTTTTCAATCACCGATGATTTCGCTACGTTTGTTAAAGTATCCGCCACATCCAAAAGACGCCGATGAAAACAAATTCGGTGTCGGTGAGCATACCGATTGGGGTGCATTGACTATCTTGGCTCAAGACCAGTGGGGTGGACTTGAAGTCAAAATGCCATCGGGTGAATGGGTCGCTGCACCGCCTGTTGAAGGTAGCTTTATTATTAATCTCGGTGATATGATTCCACGTTGGACGAATGACCGTTATTACTCTAATCCTCACCGAGTTATCAATAATCTATCACAAAATAATTCACGTTATTCAATGGCATTTTTTTATGAGCCAGACTTTTTGGCACAAATCGAACCTATTGAGAGCGTAATAGAAAAAGGTGAACAGCCCCATTACCAATGTTGTACCGCAGGGGAGCATTTGTTGTGGCGATATGACCAAGCTTATCAAGCCGTATAAATGCTTATTTTTTTAACAACCCAATAATTTAACAACTTAAGTCAAACTAACCTAAAAGGGGAAGCGTTATGTCTAAATCAATGAATTTGTTATCTGTGGCTATAGTACTTAGTAGCCTAAACCTTGTTGCTTGCTCAAAACCTGCGGCAGAACAAGCCACCACAGATAAACCTGCTGAACAAAAAACTGAGCAAAAAACGGAACAAGGCAGCAACAAACCATTAAAACCTTTTAGATTTTTAACCGATTGGTTTGCTGAAGCTGAACATGGTGGCTTTTATCAAGCACAGGCCGATAATCTGTACAAAGAAAAAGGACTTGATGTCACCATCGGCATGGGCGGTCCACAAATCAACAATTACCAACTACTTGCCGCTAACAAAGCCGAATGTATCATTGGCTATGATTTATCCACCTTGAACGCAATCAGCCAAGGCATGAAAATCAGAGAGGTGGCAGCCAGCTTCCAAAAAACACCAAACGTGCTTATCGCCCACGATGATGTTAAATCAATCGACCAAATTAAAGGCAAAACGCTATTGGTCAGTAGTGCTCAGATGACAGAGTGGTACCCTTGGCTCAAAGCCAAATATAACTTGAATGACAATGCCGTCAAACCTTATACCTTTAGCATTCAGCCATTTATGAATGATAAAAATATCGTACAACAAGGTTATATCTCATCAGAACCTTATGCCATACAACAAGCAGGGGCTAAGCCCAACGTCTTTTTGTTGAGCGATTACGGTTATCCTGCTTATGGTGCGGTTATCGTCTGCCGACAAGACGTGATTGATAGCCGACCTGATGATGTCAAAGCCTTCCTTGAAGCGACAATGCAGGGTTGGAAAAACTACTTTAAAGACGGCACCAAAGCCAACCAAACTATCTTTAAGCTAAATCCGCAAATGACCCAAGGACAAATCGACTATGGGGTTGAACAAATGAAGAAAAATGGCTTTGTGTTTGGCGGTGATGCGGCGACCAAAGGGATTGGCACTATCTCAGAGCAACGCATGAATGATATTTGGCAAATGGCAACCTCACTCAAACTGGTAGATGGTACAAAAGCACCCAAAGATTCATTTTACACCACCAAGTTTATTGACCAAGTAAAAGTATTGCCTTAATCAATTCTGCAGAGGACACCGCCTATGAACGAGCATGAAAAACAGCAACATTTGCATTTTTTACATCTCTCCAATGAGATAGGTAAACGTGCGATTGAGCTTGGCAATCACCCATTTGGTGCGGTGTTAGTTGCTCCTGATAATAAGACAGTATTGTTAACGCAATGCAATATAGACTCGGTAAATCATGCCGAGTCTACGCTTGCCCGTGTTGCTGCTAGCAACTTTACCCCTGATTATCTTTGGAATTGCACATTATATACCGCAGTCGAACCTTGCTGTATGTGTGCAGGAACTATTTATTGGGCAAATATTGGCAAAGTCGTGTATGGCGTGTCCGAAGAAAAGCTTCTCGAGTGTACTGGCTCACATCACGAGAATCCCACCATGAGTGTGCCTGCTCAATATATCTTTGACCACGGTCAGAAGGCTATTGAACTTATTGGTCCATTTGACGAACTTAATGAAGCGGTTGTGTCACTGCAAAAAGATTTTTGGGCAAATCGCCGTTAATTTTCAAATTGGTAGTATTGGCAGATATTTCAGTATCTACCATAAATAAAAGCTTTATTATAAGCTTTTAGATGATCAGGCAGATGAACAAAATTTAACATCGCACAATTTATTTTATGTTAAATAATTTTTTAAAATCAAATAGTTACTGACTATCTTCTAAATATTAACAAGTGTTGTTATTGATAGTCATCAATGAATATTGCTATCTGCTTTAAGATAGTTTATTTAAGTTCTTCTCTAAATAATCTGCTAAAAAATTAACTAACAAATTTAGTTTGGCAGAGTTCGATGGTCGTTGAGTAAATACTGCCCAAATATCTGCGGGTTGATACCACTCGGGCAATAATTGAACGAGTTGTTCTGACGTTAAGTAAGGTTGGACATGCCACTGCGACCGCAGTAAGACACCCTTGCCTTGTAAGGCCCAGTCTAACGCAATATTGCCACTGTTAGTGGTATATTGATAACTCACAGGCACATTAATTTGCTCACTACCATTAGTCAGTAACCAATTGCCAATGGCTTGATTCCTTTCTTGAATCACTAAACAGTGATGAGATGCCAGCTCATTGATAGAATTAGGCGAAGCGTATTGAGCGATATAACTGGGGGACGCACATAGAATTCGGCGATTACTCTCGGGCAGCTTGCGAGAAACTGCCGTGTCTGACTACACTGATAAATATATACAAATCATTGGCATTGGGCCAAGGTAGCTCGGTGTAGGGTAAATTGGACGTAAGAAAAGATTGATTGAGTAAGCTAGTTGACATTTGATTTAGTTTTGTTGCAAAAATTTCTGTAAGTGTAGCAAAAACTCATCGGCAATTTCTTCTTGAGGTGAATGGCCACAATCTAAAGCCATTCCTTCCACATTGACTGCCTTTTGCTGCCAGATTGCTAATACATCATACAGTTGACCCACAGTACCTTTACTACCCCACAGTACTAATAAGGGACATTGAATTAACTTGTCTTGGTCACTATCATCATCTGATAAATCAATAGTTGCTGCCGCTCGATAATCTTCACAAACGGCATGAATCATCTTTGGATTTTCATAACAACGTAAATAATCTTTGAAAATCTCATCCGATAAAGCATTGGGTGTTTTCAACTGCCCATCAATATGTTTTCTTAAGAAAAACTCAGGGTCTGCCCCAATTAGCTTTTCAGGTAGCGGCTGTGGCTGGATCAAGAAAAACCACCAAAAGTAACGAGTGGCGAATTCTTTATTTGTCATCGCATACATAGTAGCGGTGGGAGCAATATCTAAGAACACCGCTTTGGTCAATTGGCTCGGGTAATCTAGAGCTAGCCGATGCCCGACTCTAGCACCACGGTCATGCCCGACAAAGTAAAAATTGGTAATTTGCAGCTCATCCATTAGTAAAATGATATCGTGCGCCATAACCCTTTTTGAATACGCTCGATGCGTATTATCACTGGGCGGTCTGTCACTATCACCATAACCTCGAATATCTGGTAGGATAACGTAATACTGCTTGGCTAATATCGGGGCGACTTTATGCCAAGTTGCGTGATTTTGCGGGTGTCCATGTAATAACACTAGTGTCTCACCTTGACCGGCAGCAGCGAAACGCAGCGTAATCCCATTAGACAAATGGGCATCATATTCGGTAAAGCCCTTCACCAATGAAGGAGTATCAACTTGTTGAATTGTCACAGTTTGCTCACTTAAAATTAGTCAATCAGCCTAAACACGTTTTAGCCAAGGGTTAGCCATATAATGCTGGTGTTCAAACTGCTCAATGCTGGATAAATCAGTTAAGGTCCAGTTTATAAGGTCTTCGCCACTCATTAACATATTCTTTTTAACCTGACTTATCTCAAATAACAAACTATCCTCGCAGGTTTGGATTTCACACGATTCTAATGAAACCGTAATTTGGTTTTTATTAGGATTGTTGGCAATGTGGGTTAATTTATCCAAAGTAGTTGGATCCAAGCTTACGGTTAAAATCCCATTTCGCAAACAATTATCATCAAAAATCCCTGCAAACGTCGTTCCAAATAATGCTCGAATGCCTAATTGCTGTAACCCCCATACGGCATGTTCACGGCTTGAGCCACACCCAAAATTCTTACCAACCACTAAAAAAGTAGCTGGCTGGTATTCGGGCTGATTTAAGATAAAGCAGGGATTCATACGTCCATCAGTTAGAAATCTGCGGTCATAAAACACACCTTTGTCCAATCCTTGACGATCAATGCCCTTTAAAAACTGTTTGGGCATAATAACATCGGTATCAATATTTGATTCAAGTAAGGGGGCAATAATACCTGTCAATCGATTAAATGTTTGCATAAGATTCTTCCATCCACATAAAAATACGCACGTCTTCTAGATGTCCTGCAATAGCAGCGGCAGCCACCATGGCAGGGCTCATCAAATGAGTTCTAGCCCCTGCCCCTTGTCGTCCTGGAAAATTACGGTTGGTACTTGATGCACAACGATCACCCGGCGCTAACACATCTTCATTCATGGCTAAACACATTGAGCAGCCTGACTGTCGCCATTCAAAGCCAGCTTTCATAAAGATGTCAGCTAAGCCCTCTCGCTCCGCTTGCAGACGCACTTGGGTCGAACCCGGCACAACCATCCCTCTGACATGCGGGGCAATTTTTCTATCTTTTAATATAGATGCAGCTGATCTTAAATCTTCAATCCGTCCATTGGTACAAGACCCAATAAAAGCATGCGTGATTTTAATAGTTCGCAGGGGTGTATTTGGCTTTAAATCCATATAAGCTAGCGCCTTTTGCATTGCTAAACGCTTGACAGCCTCAGTCTCATGCTGTGGATCAGGAATTTGCTCATTGATTGACAAGGCTTGGTCTGGACTGATACCCCAAGTGACTTTGGGTTCAAGAGATTGGCAATTTAGTTCAATGGTTTTGTCATACTTGGCATCAGCATCACTTGCAAGCTGTTGCCAATGGGCAACAGCTTGATCCCATAATTTTCCTGTCGGCATTTGTGGTTTATCTTTAATATAGCTAAATACTTTGTTGTCAGGGGCAATGATTGCACCTCGAGCACCCGCTTCGACCGCCATATTGCATAGGGTCATTCGCCCCTCAATGCTAAGATTGCGTATAGTATCGCCAGTAAATTCAATAGCATAACCCGTCGCACCGGATGCACCGATTTGTTTAATCAAAGCCATGACGATATCCTTGGCAGTACAGCCAAAAGCCAATTCGCCTGTTACGGTCACCATCATGGTTTTTAAACAACGATATATCAGGGTTTGTGTCGCCAATAAATGCTCTATTTCAGACGTACCTATGCCAAATCCTAATGCCCCAAAGGCACCGTAAGTCGTGGTATGACTGTCGCCTGCGGCAATCACCATCCCCGGCATTACAAGTCCTTGCTCCGGTGCGACCACATGCTCTATGCCTTGTCTGACATCTAAGACATCAAATAGTTCGATGTTAAAGTCAGCAGCATTTTGTCTAAAATAATCAACTTGTTTTTGCCCACTAGCATCGCGCATGACTTTATCTCGTACAGGTTTAGTAGGATTCACATGATCGATATTGAGCAGAAAGTTTTTAGGATGGCGAACAGCTCGGTTTTTTTCTCTTAACCCCGTGAATGCTTGTGGACTGGTATATTCATTTAAAATAGAGCGGTCAATATACAATAGAACATGATCATCCCCGAGCTCTTTGATAATGTGAGATGATAAAATTTTTTCATATAGGGTTTGTGCCATCATAATTAGCCCTTTTACTGTTTGAATATCTTGTATATCAATATTTTCATAGTCAACGGGCTTATTCAATAATTTAAGTATTTACGAATTGGAAAAGCAAGTTTTCCATTTCAGATATAATATTGATGTATGCTGAAAAAAACAGACAAAAATATTTGGTAAACTAATAACCTAAACAGGAGTTTACCATGAGTAAGAAAAGAGTAGAATACAGCGACACCTTCAAAGCTGAAGCCATCGCTAAAATCAAAGAAAATAACGGCAACATCAGCCAAACGACTAAAGAACTTGGCATTCTTATGAACACACTAGCAAACTGGCACAGAAAAGCTGAAAGTGGTACGCTTACAGGCATACAAAATTATAGTCCTGAACTCATAGCTGCCTTCGATAAAATTAAAGACCTTAAAAAACAACTAAAAATCGCTCAAGAAGGGGTTAGAACAGAATTCGGAAAAAATAGTATGCTAAGGAATTTTGTCGAGTTTTAAGTCTTTTTAATCCTCATTATCTCGGAAGGGGGTAGTGTTCAAAAAACTGTGTCATTCCCATAAACTGTTAAGAAAAACAGGAATGACACCATGCAAAACTTTGACTTTAACGAAGCCCTAAAAGCCATTCAATCAGGCAAACCCATTACAGGCAGTGATGGGGTGCTTGCCCCGCTCATAAAGCAACTCACCGAAGCGGCACTATCCGCTGAGATAGACAGCTACCTTGAACAAAGTCCCAGTAGCAATCGCCGTAACGGCTACAGCAAAAAGACCGTCAAATCAGCCATTGGTAGCTTTGAGCTTGAAACGCCACGTGACCGTAATGGGGAATTTGAACCTGAGCGAGGAAATAGCGAAGCATCGCTTCGCCCGAGCGCAAGACGAAGGCTATGCCTGAGTGACTGGTTAAAAAGCATCAAACTAAGCTTACCCCTGAAATTGACAATCGTATCCTGTAGCTATTCTCGCATGGCATGAGCTATACGGCTATCAAAGACCACATTGCTGAGATTTATCAGCTTGAGGTCTCAGAAGCCACCATCAGCAGTATTACTGACCAACTGATACCACAGCTTAAAGCATGGCAATCAAGACCACTCGATAGCGTTTATCCATTTGTCTGGCTCGATGCCATTCACTACAAAGTCAAAGAAGAAGGACGCTATGTCAATAAAGCGGTTTACACGCTGTTAGCACTCAATACCGAAGGTCGTAAAGAACTCATTGGTTTGTACTGCTCCGAGAGCGAAGGAGCCAATTATTGGTTGTCTGTGCTCACTGATTTACACAATCGTGGCGTACAGGATATTCTGATTGCCTGTGTCGATGGGCTTAAAGGCTTCCCTGAAGCCATTCAAGCCATATTCCCTAATACTGAGGTGCAACTGTGTGTGATTCATCAAATCCGTAACAGTATTCGCTATGTGGCAAGTCGTGACCAAAAAGCCTTTATGCGGGATTTAAAGCCTGTCTATAAGGCAGTGAATAAGGAATCTGCTGAGTTAGCCCTTGATGAACTTGATAGGCTTTGGGGCAGTAAATACCCTGCTGTGATTGCTTCTTGGCGAGACAAATGGCATTTACTGTCTGCTTATTTTAAGTATCCTGACGCTGTGAGAAAGCCAATCTATACGACCAACGCCGCCCCAGCAGTGCATCGCCAATTTCGTAAGTTGACCAAGACTAAGGGAGCGTTCCCAAATGAAACTAGCTTGCTTAAATTACTGTATGTTGGTATGTTAAATGCGTCAGAGAAATGGACGATGCCAATCAATAATTGGGGGCAAACGATGATGCAGTTGTCTATCCATTTCCCTGGTCGATTAGATGATGTGATTAATCTTTAATTCACTTGACACAGAGTTTTGAACGCCCTCGGTTGATGCCGTTGTCTCTGGCTATGCTGGCAATAGACCGTCCTGAGCTTATCGCTTCTTGGACTAGAAATTCTTTGAATTCGTCCCTGTAGGTCTTGCGTCTGGGTTTGTTGGTTGCCATTTTAATGTCCATTTACTGAAAATCATGGACATTATCTCGCTTTAGTTTACGGTGAAATAGGTGGGATGGTCGGGGGCTTACGGAGTGTCTAAAAAACCAGGGTTTAATAGACATTTTACTTTCACAGTTTTTAAATAGCTATTCTAGCGATTTTTTGTATAACAACTCATCTATTAAATATCTTACAATAAAGCCTTATATTTTGCTTTATAAACATTCGCAAAGGCACTTATGAAAATCGGCTATGCTCGCACATCAACGCTTGACCAACACCTTGATTTATCACTCGACGCATTAACCAACTGTGTTTGTGAAAAAATCTTTCAAGAGCAAATTTTCTCAGTAAAAGATAAACGTCCTCAACTAGAAAACTGCCTTCAAGCTTTGCGATCTGGTGATACGCTTTACATATAGCGACCTGATGGGATCTAGATTGATTTAACAATACTCAAAGTCAGTAAGTATTTGTCTTAAAAGGGGATAAAACCCGACAAAATTCCTGAACGTGCTATTGTTCCGTTTTCTGTGGTGACCCCTGTAAGCAGGTTTTTGAAGTTCGAATTATCAATCAAAAATTACGCCTTCATTTAAACGCAATTGCAAGCTATCAGTAAAGGTGACTGAAAAAGGCGTCGCACCATTTAAATCAAGGTTATTGAGTCTTTGTGCCATGGGGTGACTGTTTGTTAAATCAACACTTAGCTTAAGATTACCTTTAGTGGCAATTTTAGCGCCATTTAATGTCCGTGTATCTGCGGTTGCCCTTATTAACGCATCATTTAACATTGAATATAAAACTAAGTCTGCCCAAGGTGCGGTAACTGAGACGCCAATCGTACCTGATAATGACAAGATGGATGTTTGAGGATTCTCTGGATGTTTGACAGAACTACTAAAATCCTTATCGTTTAAATTAAAATCAATATCGGTGACGAATTTCGGGTAGCCCCATAATTCTTTACCTGCACGACACGCAGCTTCAGTGGTTACCGGTAAATCACAAATCCACATACCGGTATTGCGTCGATCTGGTGGTAATGTCATTTCCATCAATGGATGAGCAGGTGTGTCTTGGTCTGCAGGATAGACAAGCATACTTGATGCAACTTCGTGATAAGGCTCGCCATCAGTTAATTCACGATAATCATAGAAAGCTAGACTAAATAACGCTTTATTGCCTATAAGCTTAGCCACCTTTAACGTTGGATTGTCCAATACACTGACTGCTTTGTCATAATCCACCATAAAAAAAGCAATCAGGCTTGACGCATCAAAGTACTTAATAGGTAGCTGAGCTTGACCTTGAGACATCTGTCTTGTGTGGGTGGCTTGTTGAAAAAATGGGTCAGCATGCCATTTATTATTCACGTTTTTATTCATTATCATAGGTTAAGTACCTTTTTTATTATCAGATTGTTTTTAAGCGGTTTTATTTAAACATGACAATAGGAAAGTATAAAGTATTGTTGTGTAAAGCAATGCGTTCTACTCAATTAATTTAAAGTTTGGTAGGCATAACTAAATCTGATTGATGCATGCTGAAAAAAACGGAAGAAAATATTTGGTAACCTAGAATACTAAACAGAAGTTTATCGTGACTAAGAAAAGAATACAGTTAAACATTCAAAGCTGAATCCATCGTCAAAGTCAAATAAAATAACATCAATCTACCAAGTTTTTTTCTCCATTGTTGACAGCAGAGGTCACTAGTTACCCCATACCTCATCGGCAATCTCTTTAATTAAATCGAGTTTTGCCCATTGAGCTTCTTCAGTCAAAATATTACCTTCTTCGGTTGAGGCAAAACCACATTGGGGGCTTATACATAACTGGTTAATATCTACAAACTGGGCTGCTTCTTTAATCCGCTCAATAATAACGTTTTTGTCTTCCAAGTCGCCTGTTTTTGACGTAACTAGACCTAGTACAACTTGCTGATTTTTGATATGTTGTAACGGTGCAAAATCTCCCGCGCGTTCACTATCATATTCTAAGAAAAAACCATCTACTCTGCAGGTACCAAACAACACCTCAGCAATAGGCGCATAACCACCTTCAGAGAACCAAGTTGAACGAAAATTACCACGACAAATATGCATGGTAATTTGCATATCATCAGGTTTGGCATCTACAATACGATTGAGTACCATCACATAATTTTTAGCAACTTTATCCAAATCAATACCACGAGCCTCAAATTCCGCCCGTTTATCGAGCGAGCAAAACTGCCCCCAACTTGTGTCATCAAGTTGTAAATTACGTAGACCTAATGCATAAAATTTGTTTAACGCTTTAATGTATGCGTTAGCAATGTCATCAAATAGCTGGCTTTCTTCTTGGTAAAGGTCAATCGGCTGGTAATTTTCATCACGTATACAAGCCAATAAGTGCAGCATACTGGGTGATGGGATGGTGAATTTTGTTGGATAATTACCTGCACAATCCTTTAAAAGTTGATAGGCGTTGACAAAGGGATGGTCGTCACTAAAATCGATTTTACCCACAATGGCAATGGTGTTACCCTTAGGTTTCGCACCCTTAAACGCAACAGGAAATTTTTCAAGGCTAATCATCTCAATGCCATCTAGCCCCGCTAAAAAATCTAAATGCCACCACACACGGCTAAATTCACCATCGGTCACAGCGTGCAGCCCATGGCGTTTTTGTAGATTCACAAGATTTTGAATTTCGTCTTTTAGGATTTTGTCAAATGCGGCTTGGTTGATTTTGCCAGTTTGCAATTCGGTTTTGGCATTTTTTAGCGCGTCAGTGCGTAAAAATGACCCTACTACATCGTTACGGTATGGCGCTTGGGTTCGTGGGGTTGCCTGCGCAAATATTTGGCTCATAGTTGATTCGCTTTTGTTAAAAAACTTGAAGCGTCACTATAAGAGTTTTTAGCTAATCAGACAAACGCTGATTTTTCAAGGTAAAATGAATTGCGTTTAATGTTTTGACTACTAAACTTTGGGTTTGTTAATACATCTTAAGCCTCGGTGCAGTTTTACTTAGCGTAATGACTGGCTTGTTTTACATTCAAGGAATTATATTTTATCCTATTACGACAGCACTATTGTTAACTGATTCATCTTCAAACTCAACTTGCCTAATACTTGTTATTTTAAAATAATATTTTTAAAATCAATTAGTTGCCTACTCCATTTTCAATATTATTAAGTATTCTAATGAAAAATAACCTTGTAAATTCCTCCGTTTTCTTCAGCATATATCAGTCAAGTCTTTGCAGCCATGTTAATACTGTATGGTTAAACAGTGTGGGCTTATCGACAGTAACCCAATGTGATGTCTTAAACCCGCTCACCTGATTGTTAGGTTGCTGCGTGATTTTAACAAGCCAAGCTTCAGAGTGAAACATGGTAGGTTTTTGTGTGCCATAGACGAACAGGTAAGGACAGGTAAAGTTAATCGATTGTAAGTTTTTAAAACCGCCCTTTGCCTTTGTCCACGCCACATAATAAGGGTAGCCCATATTCGCATGGATCGCCTGAGATGCCGCAGGTGCTCCTAGGACTTTGCCTACTGTTCTGGCTATTTTATTACCAATGCTACCATTTAAACGAAAACCAATCACTAATGGCAGCTGATAGCCTGCAATCACCAGCTTATCTTTAACCGTTAAACTAGCATTAAACTCTTCACTATAGGCATCACCCACATCAATGCCAATTAAGCGGCTGACTTTCTTTGGATAACGTACCACATATTGATAGCCATAAATAGCACCCCAATCGTGTACCATCAATATCACCGGCTTGTCAGGGCTGACATAGTCAATCACTTGACGAATGGTATCAATAATGTCTTCTAATGAAAACACCTTGGGGCGAGCCTGTGGCTCATCAAATAGAGGCAGCGTAAAGGTGACGCAACGATAGTCATTTTTAAAGAAAGCCACTTGGTTTTGCCACAGTGCTTGGGTATCGGGCCAACCATGTATCATCACCAAAGTTTGTTCGCCATTGCCGTCAATGCTACCGTTGACACCTGCTATATGAAAAGTCGTTGCCATAATTTTCCTAATTTATTGAATAGGTTAAAGTTTTTATGTGCTGACCATAAAAACACAAATAAAGGAAATAAACAAATTTTTGAATGTTTTTATGAACATTTTAGACTTAGAACTTAATTCAATTTAACTTCGCCCATCTTTGATTATGTTAAATACCAATCTTTCTTGTCTCACATTATCTCATTCTAAATCTTGGTACGTTATCATTTTTGCGCTCTTTTGGCAGCGTTTTAACTTCATCTTTGAGCTCATTATACCAGCCCAAACTCTGTGGACGGCTATTAACATAATCAGTTTTCTGTTGAGGCGATAATGGCTGCTTGGTCTCAGTATTGATTTTAACCACATTGCTAAATTGATTGCTTAGGCTAAAATAACGATTGGCTTTAAAATACGGTGAGTACTGACCGATAAAATCAGTAAACTGCTTGCACAAGCATTTAACCTCAACTTGCTGCAAGGGAAGTTTATGACCCGATTGGCGCATCATACGAATATCAAAGTTTGCGTTATAGGCATACAAGGTGCGTCCTTTGAGCAATTGTAAAATCGCCGGTTGAATATCAATAAAGGTAGGTTTACCTATCAGCTCATGAGGATAAATCCCATGCTCCTTAAATGCGCCTGGGCTAGACGGTCTATCGGTATAGATCAGCGTATCGATAATCACATTTCGGTCACTATCACAAAACGCAATTTCAATGATTTGATCCTCCCTGCCGCCACCGGTGGTTTCGGTATCAAAGAACAAGGGTTTGCTGGTATCGTGCCGTTGGTTGTACTGGGCAACTTGGTTAAAGATGGCATCGATTTGGGCTTGAGTGTCTGCTGTCATTGGGGTTGAAGTCATTAAATTAATCAATCATGGGTGTAAGTCAGTCATATAACCGCTACCCTAGCCATTAAACACATCCATTTGCGCCGTTTTAAGCAGTTTTTTCGGCTTTGGCCGATGTTCTGCTACATACCCAGCACCCA
This sequence comes from Moraxella sp. K23, assembly GCF_041154765.1. Lineage (NCBI taxonomy): Bacteria > Pseudomonadati > Pseudomonadota > Gammaproteobacteria > Moraxellales > Moraxellaceae > Moraxella > Moraxella sp. K23. The sequence goes on along the minus strand of NZ_AP031597.1, from coordinate 25,665 downwards.
TCGGTTTAAGTAGCTCAAACGCGTCCTCATGATGCATATTGAGCCAATCCTGGCGATGCTCAGGTTCAATCACTACAATCGAGCGTTTTTCATCTTCAGGCTTGTGAAATTGTGACATGAAAGGATGATTATCGGCATTGATGGTCAGCATGGTCATGGAGCGAACGATTTGCTCCCCTACCTTAACGATCTCATATAAAGCGGCTACGGTAAAGGGCTCACCATCCTCGCGTTCAATGCCATAATGTTAACCTTTACCATCGATATATTTGGGTTCAAAGATGGTTTGCACCGGAATGAGCGCAAACTGGTTGTTATACCAAGCGCGTTTAAAGCTTGGTTTATCCATGACCGTTTGACTACGGGCATTGTAGGTGTATTTGGCAATAGCAGTATCTTTCGCCCATTTAGGCACCATTCCAAACATGGCTGAGTGCCACTCGGCAGGATCACCCCTCGTATTTGATAAGAGGTTAGCAAATAGCAAGGGGGCTTTATAGCCTGAGTAAATATCCTGTTTGACGGCAAAGCTGAGCTGTTGATTGGTAAATAACGGCGCTTGCGTAGCGCTAATGGGTTGAAAGTTGGCACACATCAGGGTTTCTCTTTTAACATGGATTTATTAACAGCCGTTAGCAAACTCGCACTAATGCACTTTGAGTAGATCTGATAGCTTGGTGGTATAGCTGGGGCTTAAAAACTCTCGATTCATCTGCCAATCTTGCTGCTTGGCTATTCCACTTACAGGAATTTCAACGTTTAAATATATAAAATTTTAAAAACAAAAAATTTCTTTTTTAGGTTTTTATAGTTTTTAAAGGTTTGTAGACCATCTGTATGCCTGATGTAGCCCGGTTTTGGAGGACGTAAATAGGACGGATTGACTACTTTAATAGGACGGATTGACTACTTTAATGGGACGGATTGACTACTTTAATGGGACGGATTGACTACTTTAATGGGACTATGATATTTTGTGTCCTATTAATTATTGGAATTTTGCCATGAGTAATGATCTAATTGTGAAATCTAATGTAGTTATTACTGCCAGTTATCACTTAACTGCAAATGAACAACGCTTGATTCTCTCTGCAATTTCTCAAATACCTAAAGGTGTGGAAGTTCAAGATGAAGAGGTCTATACCGTCGAAGTCAGCGATTTTATTGAAATGGGTGTGCATCCTAAAACTGCATATAGAGAAATGCGTGAAGCGGCTGAACGTTTGTATGAACGTTCTATTGTATTAAAAGTAGGTGACGATGTACTAAAAACTCGCTGGGTACAGGATATGGGAGTTGGAACTGGCGAAGGTATGATTAAACTTGCTCAAAGTTTAGGATTACAACCAACTAAAATGCCTAATAATCAGCATTTTGTGGTTCTTAGATTTAGTAAATCAATTTTGCCCTATTTGAGCAATTTATCAGCTAATTTTACCCAATATTTAAAACAAGATATTGCAGGGCTTAGTAGCTCGTATAGTATTAGATTCTTTGAATTACTCATGCAATTTAAAGATACAGGGTTTCGAAAAATCACAATTGAAGATTTAAGAGAGTTTCTTGATCTTGGTGACAAATACCCTGCAACCAAAGATTTGAAAGTACGAGTTATTGAAACTGCAGTCAATGAAATTAATGAAAAAACTAAAATTAATGTTGAATATAAACTTGTAAAAACGGGAAAAAAATTCACTCATCTTGAGCTAAAATTCAAATTAAAAGCTCAAGCTAAAAAAACTGCGCAACCTGTTGGTAAGACAATTGATATGCTTGAGTCAGAGAAAAAAAATCCTCTAGCACTATCATGGCAAATAAAAGGACTATCAGATGGTCAAATTAATAAATTGGCCAAATTTAAAAAGGAGTTTCTAGATGCTAATAGTAGTTTACTCGCAAGCAATGATAGTAGAAGTTATGATGAAGTTTTTAATAGTTGGCGTGTCTTACTAAAAGACCCTACTAGTGTTAAAAAATTTAAAAATATTCAAGAAATATTAGAAAGAAGTTGGTAGAAATACGTCCTATTTAATCATATAATTTATTACATAAGTTAATGCTAATAAGTAACTTGCGTAAGTAATTTCATTAAATAATATTACATCTATGTGAAAAATTAATTTAAATCAATAAATTATATATGATAAAATTTTGAATAAATTAATTAACTTACGTAACTTAAATCTGTTAAAATGGTTATGTAACTTTAATAACTTAAATAAAAGGTGTAACTTATGATAATCTTAATTGGCGGTGAAAAAGGTGGTTCAGGCAAGAGCTGCTTAGCTCAAAATATTGCAGTTTATTTGCAGAATAGAAATCGAGACATCTTATTGTTAGATGCTGACCCGCAGGGTACAACGACTGACTGGGTAAAAGAGCGGGAGCAAAACCAAATTTCTAAAACACTCCCATCAGTGCAATGCTCAGGTAATATTAGACAGACACTAATTGATTTGTCAAAGCGTTATCAAGATATTGTCATTGATGCAGGTGGTCAAGATTCTGAAGCCTTACGTTCTGCTATGACTGTTGCAACCCATATGTTGTTGCCTTTTAGACCTAAACGTCGGGATTTAAAAACACTGGCACACATGGAAAATCTGGTGAAAATGGCAAAAGCCATCAATCCTAATTTAAAAGCAAAAGCCGTCATGACACAATGTCCAACTTTGCCCAGTCAATTCCAGCGTATCACCGATGCTAAAGATGCTTGTGAATCCTTTAATATTCCAGCTCTTCAAAATTTCACCAGTAATCGTAATATTTATGATGACGCTGATGAAAATGGATTTACAGTATTTGAAGCCAAAGGTGATACAGATGGCAAGGCTAGCGCAGAAATTGTAGCGATTGCCGAAGAGTTTTTAGGAGAAGTATAATGGGTTTAAGTGATTTAAAGAAAAAAGGTTATAATGCTGATATCTCTGTCGATAGTTTTATTGGTGGGGCGAATACCCATTCGCTACAAAAAGAATCGAAGGCTAAATATATTCGCCAAACTTTTTCACTTACCCAAGAAGTGAGTGATCAAATCGATGAATTACTTGTAAAAAGTAGGGTCGCTCGTGCTAATCGTTCGATAATTGTCAAAACAGCGATTCAGCAGCTAAGCTTTCTTTCAGAAGAACAATTAAATTTAGCAGTTCTCGCAACAAAAAATGAAGAAAGTTAAATAACTTAAATAACTTAAATAACTTAAATAACTTAAATAACTTAAATAACTTATATCTATTAGTAAATGTTATAACTTACTTTTTATGCATAACTTACATAAGTTACTCTTGGGAAATAAGTTTATTAAGTTATTGAAATTATCTTGTGATTCTTAGTGGGGATCTAATAAATGGTAAAAAAACAATTTCCTATCGGCATCCAAAATTTAGCCGAACTAAGACAAGGTAACTATTATTACGTCGATAAAACGGCCAAAATTATTGAACTAATTAATACTAGTAAATATATTTTTTTATCAAGACCTAGACGGTTTGGCAAAAGCCTGACCCTTGATACTATTGCTGAAATATTTGCAGGTAACAAGGCGCTATTCACTGGATTATATGCTGAACATCACTGGCAATGGGAGCAATCCTATCCTGTTATTCGCATTAGCTTTGATGGCGGTATAGAAGGTTACGATGACTTATCTCTTGCTTTATCGGACATTTTAACGGCTTTAGAAGAAAGATGGCGTATTACTAATAGCTTAAAAACGATTAGTGGTAGGTTTCAAGCACTCATTCAGCATTGCCATGAAACAACAGGGCAAAAAGTTGTCATATTGATAGATGAATACGATAAGCCGATTTTAGACAGTTTGCAGAATTCAGAAAAATCTATTATTGTCCGTAATCAATTAAGGGATTTTTATTCCGTGATTAAAGGTCAAGATGCCCATATACAATTTGCCATGCTCACAGGCGTTTCTAAATTTAGTAAAATCAATCTATTTTCAGGTTTAAATAATCTATACGATGTTACCTTAGATGAAAGATTCTCAGCGCTTTGTGGTTACACCCAATCTGAGCTTGAAAACGTATTCGCTGTAGAATTAGATAAAGTGGATCTTGAAGAGTTAAAAAAATGGTATAACGGCTATAATTGGACAGGTGAAGCAGTCTATAACCCATTTGACGTCTTACTGTTTTTAAGTAACCCACAAAGGCTCTATAAAAACTACTGGGTAGAAACAGGTAATGCAACCTTCTTAATGGATAAACTATTAAATGAAAACATCCATATCCATCAACTGATTGGTAGACTTATTGATAGTCAAAACCTCTCACAATTTGAAATAAGCGATATCAGTATCATCGCCTTACTATTTCAAACGGGTTATCTCACCATTGATAAAATGCTGTTAAAACCCAGTGTACGTTATACCCTAAAATTTCCTAACATTGAAGTACAACAAAGCTTATCGGAATCACTGCTATTAAAATACATCGCCCATGCCAAAGATGATATGTTACTCAAACAAAGTGAACTTTACGAAGCGATTGTTCAGCATAATCTTGATGGCATTGAAAGCATTATCCAAGCATTTTTTAGTAGCATTCCCCATAACTGGCACAGAAATAATCCGATTGCCAATTACGAAGGCTATTGGGCCAGCGTCTTCTACGCACTGTTTGCCAGTTTAGGCTTTCAAACTATCACAGAAGACGCAACAAGTCTTGGTAATATCGACATGACACTCATCGTTGGAGACCACGTTTACATTTTTGAATTTAAAGTCGTGAATGGTAAAAACGATCAACCACAAGGAACTGCCTTAGCTCAAATACAACAGAAGCGTTATGCTGACAAATACACAACACCCAGTCGTATCATTCATCAGATAGGTATAGAATTTCATAGAGAAACGCATACGGTAATATTTGATAGAAGAGAAGGGTAAACTAAATGTACTTAGCCTAAGCCAAAAATTTTACATCATCTAGACTATGTTAATTGTAGCGATTCTCATTGAAAATCCATTACCGTCTATCAAATCATGGAATCAATGCATAAACTCTGTTAAGTATTAAACTACTATAAATTTGCTTGATAATCCCGACAACCTATTGTTTTTCGTGAGTTTGTAAATCAGCGCCAATTCGGCGCTTTTTTATTCCATTTATTTCATGATAAAGCCATAGTTATCTAAATATGATAAGATGGGTTAATTATCTTTTATCGTGAGAATTACACCATGGGTTTCATCGGTTATGCCCGGGTTTAAACATCTGAAGGGAAACAATTATTGGATCGTAAGCATCCGACCATCCCATCTACCACCATTCTAAAAAATACGAGATAGTGCCCACTTATTTTTAAGTGGGCACTAAAATGGCACAGACAAACACAACCAAACCAAAACGACGGACATACAGCAAAGAACTCAAGGCCTATCTCGTAGAACAAGCCTTAACAGGCAAACGCTCGATTGCTAGCCTAGCTCAAGGACACGGCATCAACCCAAATTTACTACAGAAATGGATAAAATCTGTCAGAGACGAGAAAATCGCAGCAACCTTATCTCAACCATTAGCCAGCTCAAATATCGAAACCAATCGTAAGCATCCGACCATCCCATCTTTTCCACACATAAGAAATTAGAGATAGTGTCCATGATTAAACAATCGTGGACACGAAGATGATACAAGACACACTAAAAAAACCCAAACGTAAGAACTACAGCGACGAATTCAAAGAATTTCTTGTGCAAGAAGCAATAAGCTCAGGGCGGTCGATAGCGAGTATAGCCAGAGACAATGGCATCAACCAAAACCTATTGCATAACTGGAAACGGCAAAATCGAGCCAAGATAATACAAGCACCCGAGAATACCTTACCTGCTATTACTCACGAGCCTAGCACTCCGTCAAATTTTATTCCCATTACGTTAGACTCACAGCAGAGCTTCAACTCAGCATCACTAGCAATAGCCACCATTCAAAGCGTTCAGCTCCAAATACCCACACGAGACACCTCACCGATTAGACTTAGCATCGAACAAATCGACACCCGTAGTCTTATTGAACTACTGCGGGGCTTACAATGATACAAATCACCCAAATCTGGCTATCGACTACAGCCATGGACATGCGAAGTGGTAGCAACAAACTCATTGCCCACATCATCAAACACCACCAAGGCATCAAGCCGCACTGTGCCTACCTGTTTTACAACAAAACAGGCACACGGCTAAAAGTGCTAGTACATGACGGACTGGGAGTTTGGCTATGTACCCGTCAGCTTGATGACAGCAAATTTCACGGACTTGGTAAACAGCTTAACTTAGCATCTGCTCAAACAGGACTGACTATCAACCAAGAACAATTCAACGCTCTCATTAATGGACTACCTTGGCACAATCTGGGCAAAGACCTACTCACACCCCTAATATAAACAACAGGTGACAGCCTACCCAAACTATGGCAACATACTGCCATGACTGATGCCCATTCACCCGACTTAGCCTACCAACTAGCGCAAGCACTGGCTAAAATTGCCCTGCTTGAGCAACAAAGCGAAGAGATACGTCAGCAAGTGCGTCAACAAGAGCGACAACGATACGAACAACAACTGCGTCAGCTCCAAATCCAAATTGCCCAACTCATCGAAAAACAAAAGCTGCTGATTCATCACTTATTTGGGCAAAAGAGTGAAGGCTTAACCCCAAAGCAAGCACGTCTCAACCAAGAAACTGCCCTAGAAGACCTATCTGCCCTAGAACAAACCCAAAACAACATTCAACATGACCTAAGCCAAGGCCAATCTACCCAATTACAGACTGATGAAACCCCTGACGCTGAAACGTTAGCCACGCAGAGCCAAGCAGAGAACGATAGCAATCAAACTGATACGCCTAAAGCTAAAATCAAACGCGGGCGGCGGATAGTTATCCCTGACAACCTAGAAGTCAGAACTGTCATTCACAAGCCTAAATCAATCACTTGCGATTGTGGCTGTCAAATGCAGCAAATTGGGGAAGACATACAGGACAAACTAGGCTTTATTCCCAAACAGTTTTACCGTGAACGCCATATTTATCCCAAATACACCTGCAAGGATTGCCAATCCCACAATCAAACTCTGGTACAAGCATCGACGCCCGCTCAAATCATTGATAAAAGCATCGCCACCCCTGAGTTACTGGCGCATATCTTGATTAGCAAGTATGCTGACCATCAGCCACTATATCGACAAAACCTTATCTATCAGCGAAGTGGGGTTTATCTATCGGATTCCACCATGGCAGATTGGGTGGGACGCTGTGGTGTAGCACTTGAGCCATTAGTCATGCGTTTACATGACATCCTGTTATCACAGCCAATTCTACATGCGGATGAAACCCCTGTGACGATTATGAAGGTGAATGGTAAATCACCCAAGCAAGGCTATGTGTGGGCGTATGTAACGCCACAGCACAGTAAACTTAAAGCAGTGGTTTATGACTTTGCCGAAAGCAGACGAAATGAGCATCCCAAAGCCTTTTTATCTAAGTGGCAGGGTAAGCTCATTTGCGATGATTACAACGGCTATAAGTTTCTATTTAGTCCATCAAGACAGCAAGGTGTGATTGAAGTCGGTTGTATGGCGCATGCACGGCGTAAGTTTCATGAGCTGCATGTGACAGGGCAAAGTATTGTCAGTGAAGAGGCATTAAACTTCTTTCAACGCTTGTATGCCATAGAGCGTGAAATTGATGAGCTATTTGAGAAAAATGCGCTACCTTCACCCAGAAATGCTCAAACCGTATGGCAAATTAGACAAGCTAAGGCAAAACCCATTGCTGATGCTTTACATCAGTGGCTACTGGAAAACAGGCCGTTAGCTTCTAAGAATTCAGCGATTGCTCGCGCGATTGATTATTGTTTGAAACGTTGGAAAGCGCTTATCCAATACTTGAATGATGGCAGTTTGCCGATTGATAATAACTGGGCTGAGAATCAGATGCGTCCGTGGGCTTTAGGTCGAAAAAATTGGTTGTTCGCTGGTTCTTTGCGAAGTGGTCAGCGCGCAGCGGTGATTATGTCGTTAATTCAGTCAGCTAAGTTAAATGGGTTGGATGCGTTTGCTTATCTGTCTGATGTGCTTAGACGGCTGCCAACCCATAAAGATAAGGATATTGATGAGCTGCTGCCTCATGTGTGGCAATCCCCACAATAGGGAATGGTCGGATGCTTACAACCAATCTCATTGATCATGGGTCTGAGCCTGCTTTCTTACCCGTTATCCTGCAACATAAAACCAAGCACGAAATAACACCGCAAGCAACTGCCTTCGCCCCAACCCTCACAGGCATACAGCTTCAAATTCCTAAGCATAACGGGACGCCAATAACATTAAGCATTGCTCAAATTGACACCCATAGCCTTATTGAACTGCTACGGGGCTTACAATGATACAAATCAACCAAATCTGGCTATCCACGACAGCCATGGACATGCGAAGTGGCAGCAACAAACTACTCGCCTTTATTCTAGAAAAACACCATGGTATCAAACCGCACTGTGCCTACCTATTTTACAACAAAACAGGCACACGGCTAAAAGTGCTCATTCATGACGGACTAGGCGTTTGGCTGTGTAGCCGAACTCTAGATGACAGCAAATTTCATGGACTCAGTGAACGTCTCATGCGACATCACAGCCAATCCAACCAAAACACAGGGTTTGCCATCAATCAACAACAATTTAACGCCCTTATCAGCGGATTAGCTTGGCACAACTTAGGCAAAGAGATACTCACCCCCGTCATCTGAATCATAACATTAAAAAATTCCCACTATCACAACCAACTCGCTGACAAGCTATAGTGATTATGGCAACATAGCGCCATGACCGATCACAGCCCAACCGACCTAACCAACCCTAGCTACGCTGAACTATTGGCTAAAATAGCCCTGCTTGAACAACAACAAAAACAGCAGCAAGATGCGTATCAACAGCGTCTACGAGAGCAGCAGCAACAATACGAAAAACAGCTTAAAGCCTATCAGGTTCAAATCGAACATCTCATCGAAAAACAAAAACTGCTCATTCACCAACTATTTGGACAAAAGAACGAAGCATTAACGCCCAAACAAGACCATTTGGGCAAAGAATCTGCTCTAGAAGACCTATCTGCCCTTGAACAAATTAAAGACAATGCTCAAGCCGAGCTTGATAACGACAGCCATGCTGCGTCGACAAACGAATCGGTCAATACAGATAGCCAAATGCTTATCACCCAAAGTGAAAGTAAGCAAACCGACACAAACTCAGATGACAACAAACCAGCGAAACCCAAACGCGAGCGGCGTATTGTCATCCCTGATAACCTAGAAGTCCGAACCATCATTCATGAGCCTGAATCAATCACTTGTGGTTGTGGCTGTCAAATGAAACAAATTGGCGAAGACGTACAAGACAAACTCGGACTTATCCCTGCTTGCTTTTACCGTGAACGCCACATCTATCGCAAATACGCTTGTCAGCATTGCCAACGTCAATCTTTTAGCAAACAGCCAATTGACGACACCCAAAACCAAAATCACCGCCTAATTCAAGCCAAAGTCCCTGCGGGGGTCATCGTTAAAAGCATTGCCACCGCTGAGCTACTAGCCCACATCATCATTAGCAAATTTGCTGATCATCAGCCACTATACCGTCAAAGCCTAATCTATGGGCGAAGTGGCGTGCATTTATCCGACTCAACAATGGCAGACTGGGTAGGACGCTGTGGTGTTGCCCTTGAGCCACTGGTGAAACGCTTGCATGAATTACTATTAACCCAACCGATTCTGCATGCCGATGAAACCCCTGTCAATATTTTAAAGTTTAATAACAATAAGGGTAAGTTAAAGCAAGGCTATGTTTGGGCGTATCTGACCCCACAACATTGTCAAAGCTATGGTGGTTTTAAAGCCGTGGTGTATGACTTTGCCGAAAGTAGGCGAAATGAACACCCCAAAGCCTTTTTAGATAAGTGGCAGGGTCAGCTCATTTGCGATGATTACAATGGCTATAAGTGCTTGTTTAATCAAAAGCAAGCGGTTATCGAAGTCGGCTGTATGGCTCATGCCAGACGTAAATTCCATGAGCTTCATATCAAGGGTCAGAGTTTGGTGGCTCATGAAGCGTTGGCATTATTTCAAAAGCTGTATGCGGTTGAATGCCAGATTGATGCGTTATTTGAGAAAAATGAGACGCCAAGCCCTAGAGTCGCTACAACGGTAGTTGCCATCAGGCAACAACACGCAAAACCGATTGCCAAAGCGTTATATCGTTGGTTACAGGAAAAAAGGTTAGGCACAACCAAGAACGCAAGTATTACCAAAGCAATCGAGTATTGCTTAAAACGGTGGCAAGCTCTGACACGTTATCTTGAGGATGGCAGTTTGCCGATTGATAATAATTGGGCGGAGAATCAGATGCGTCCTTGGGCGCTCGGGCGTAAGAATTGGTTATTCGCAGGATCGCTTAAAAGTGGGCAGCGTGCTGCGGTGATTATGTCGCTTATCCAGTCAGCTCGTTTGAATGGGTTGGATGTTTATGCCTACTTGTCTGATGTGCTTAAACGTCTGCCTACCCATAAAGATAAGGATATTGATGAGCTCCTGCCTCATGTTTGGAAAATGCAATAGGGGTTGGTCGGATGCTTACATTGGATCGTCAAGTTGATGCTTTGAAAGAAATTGGCTGTGAACGGATTTTTGAAGACAAAGCATCAGGCAGTAATTCCCAACGTAAAGGATTGGATGATTGCCTAAATTACTTAAGAAAAGGCGATGTGCTGGTTGTTTTGGATTTAGATAGGTTAGGGCGGTTAGCCAGTGACCTAATTAAATTAATTGATGAACTGGCTGAAAAAGATATTGGCTTTAAAGCCATTAACTCACCCATGGATACCACAACACCTGCAGGTCGGGCGTTTTTACAGATTCAAGCCGCCTTTGCGGAGATGGAGCGTAATATTATCCGCCAGCGGGTGAAAGAAGGGATTGCGGCTGCTAGGGCTCGTGGTCGTAAAGGCGGAAGACCTAGAATCATGACGGCAGAGAAACTTCGCTATGCCCAGCATCTCATGCAAGACCAAACCAAAAGCATTCCAGCGATTTGCAGGGAGCTTGGTGATATTCCGAGCAGCACGCTATATCACTATGTAACAGCGAAAGGAGAGCTGAAAAAGGCGGGAGTGGATTTGCTAAATTCTGAATAGCCTTCGCATTACCTGTTTTTTTAAGCCTATAGCATTTAAATTTTGAGGTTAATTTTAAATGCATAGTCTGTTATACTACTACAATGTAGTATGTGAGATTATTTATGTTTACCATTGTTGAAACGCCTTTATATATAAAAATGGTTGATAGCCTATTAACCAAAGAAGAACAGGGCGAACTGCATACCATGATTAGCCAAAATCCTGATATTGGTGATGTCGTTCCGAAAAGTGGCGGTGTTCGTAAAGTGCGTTTTGCTAGGCAAGGTGGTGGTAAAAGCGGTGGTGTTAGAGTGATTTATTATAATCGCTTATAAAACGGTAAAATCTTTATGCTATTGGTTTATGCCAAGGCGAAAACCGAAAATATTCCTGCTCATATACTAAAAGACTTGGTAGAGGAGTTAGACACATGGCAATAAAAAGCATGAAAGACTTAGATACTATTAACTTCGCTAGCCATGAATTTACCGGGGATGAGCTCGGGGCATTATTGCTTGAAAGTGTCCGACAAGCTAAAGCTGGGCAAGGTGTAGTACGTGAGCAACCTATTGTTAACGAAGCCATTGAAGCCAGACAGAATGTGGGACTATCACAACGAGAATTTGCTGAAATTCTAGGTGTGTCAGTCCGAACCTTACAAGCTTGGGAGCAAGGAAAACGCTATCCATCAAAGGCGGCTAGCGTTCTGCTGAAAATTGCAAAAGTTGAACCCCAAGTGCTACTGCGCGTTGCTCATTAAAAACTTTTGCTATTAGGAATATTTAGCATTTGTTTGATTGACAACTTGCTATACAAGAATGGGGGCTAAAAGCCCTTATTTTTTGCCCAAAATGAGATGTCTAAAAAACGACCGTTTTAAAGACATCTCACCCATTATCAATTTTAAAAATACTCGACTAAATTCCTTAGCGTGCTATTTTTCCGTTTTCTGTGTGACCCCTAAGTGTATAGTTTATTTGGCTTACCAGTAAATATTAACAGTGGTCTTAATTCATTAACGCCACTACCGATTGATTATGATTTTTGATAATATCAGTCAAGGATAATGTCATTAGATGCCCATCTTTTACTACCACTTTGCCATTAATAATGGATAAATCCACGTTGGAAGGTGTGCAGAATACTAGTGAGGCGACTGGGTCGTGAATCGCACCGCCTGCCATGGCTAAGGTATCAGTACGAAATGCGATTATATCCGCACTCATACCTGCTTGTATTATCCCGATATCGTCACGGTCTAGGACATCTGCACCGCCACGTGTTGCCATGCGAAGCACTTCTCGAGCAGTTAATGCATCAGGTGCATCAATCACTCGACCCAATAGCATTGCTTGTCTAGCTTCTCCTAATAAATTACCACAGTCATTAGAAGCAGAGCCATCTACCCCTAATCCGACTGGCACATGTGCATTGAGCATTTTTTTGATAGGGGCAATACCTGATGCCAGTCGCATATTGGAGCATGGACAGTGAGCAACGCCAGTCTTAGTACGAGAAAATAAATCAATACCGTGATTATCAAGTTTTACACAGTGGGCGTGCCACACATCTTGTCCCACCCAGCCTAATGATTCAGCATACTCAGCAGGTGTCATACCAAAGTTTGCAATGCTGTACGCCACGTCATTATCACTTTCTGCTAAATGAGTATGCATACAAACATGATATTCTCTAGCAAGTAGAGCAGTTTGTTTCATCAATTCTTGACTAACGCTAAATGGTGAGCAAGGGGCTAATGCAACCCGAGTCATCGCATGGCGATTAGCATCGTGAAACTGTTCGATAAGTCGTACACTATCTTTGAGCACAGCGTCTTCAGTTTCAACCAAGTTATCAGGTGGCAAGCCTCCTTTGCTTTCACCAACTGTCATACTGCCACGACAGGCATGAAAGCGCATACCAATGGCGTGCGATGCTTCGATACTATCATCTAGACGTGAGCCATTGGGGTAAAGATACAGATGGTCGCTAGTTGTCGTGCAACCAGAAAGGATAAGCTCAGCCATCGCTGTTAATGTGGAATTGTAAATCATTCGTGGTTCTAAATTTCGCCAAATAGGGTAGAGGGTTTGCAACCAACCAAATAATTCGGCATTTTGTCCTTTTGGTACGGCTCTCGTTAGACTTTGGAACATATGATGATGAGTATTAACCAAGCCGGGCAATACCACATGATGTGTTAAATCAATCTCTTCATCAACCTGTATATAATTATCGTGGATATATTTAACAATCTCAGTGGTTGTTCCTACCGCAGTGATTACATTATCGGTAATTAAAATGGAGGCATTGGCAATTTCACGCCCTTCATCGTCCATAGTAGCTAACATTTCGATGTTTTTTAATAACTTATAACCCATGATTATTCCTCTTTTATATTTTTCAATTGTGATAACACACCTTTCATAACTCCTAAAAATCATTTTGCAACTTTTATACCAGTATACAAAATATAATCACTAATTAAAAAATATGTATACAAAAGTATTTATAAAAAATTAAATGGCATATAAAATGCAAATATTAGTTCTATTGCTAATAAATAAATAACTAATAAATGAACCAAAACTGTGAGTATTATCATGTTTCCTGCTAATTCAGTTCAGCATAATCGCCCTGTTCGCTTTTATTTTCGTCAAGAGATATGTGAAATCATACCTAGTCATACCACTCAAACCGTTTTACAATTTTTGCGAGAAAGTTGTCGAGCTACAGGAACAAAGGAAGGCTGTGGTGAAGGCGATTGTGGAGCTTGTACGGTTGTTATTGGCAAGCTCGATGAACAAAATCAATTGCACTTAGAAGCGGTTAATGCTTGTATCCAATTTTTACCAACGCTAGATGGATGTGCTTTATTTACCATTGAAGATTTGCAAAATTTATCAGATGACCTTCACCCAATTCAACATGCGATGATTACGGCTCATGGCTCTCAGTGTGGATTTTGCACACCAGGGATTATCATGTCGTTGTGGGCAATGTACGAAAATAGTGCAAGTTGCCCAAATGAGGAACAAATACTAGATGCGTTATCGGGCAATTTATGCCGTTGTACGGGTTATCGACCGATAATTGATGCGGTTAAATTAGCGTATGAGTCGCCAAGAGTCACATTTGATAAAGCAAAAATCATTGATGCTTTACAGTGTTTACAGGCTTTACCATCATTAGTATTGATGGTTAAAGACCAGCAATTTTTTATCCCCAAAACTCTTGAAGCATTGGCTGAATTATATAAGACCTATCCAAACGCTAGATTGCTCTCAGGTAGTACGGATATCGGGTTGTGGGTAACCAAACAACATCGACAGCTTGATAATTTAATTTTTATCAACCATATCCTAGCACTAAAAACTATTAATAACACAGCCGATTATGTGGAAATTGGGGCAGGAGTGAGCTTACAAGATGCGTTTACGGCATTGATAGCACAAAATAGCGGTTGGCAAGAATTGGCTCGTCGATTTGCATCTAAACAAATTAAAAATGCAGGTACATTAGGCGGTAATATTGCGAATGGCTCGCCAATTGGTGATAGTATGCCTGCTTTAATTGCTCAATCCGCAAAGCTTGTATTACGCTGTGGTGAACAGGTTCGCAAATTAGCTTTGGACGAATTCTATATTGCTTATCAAAAAAATGCGTTGCAACCGAGTGAGTTTATTACCGCCATTCAAGTGCCGAATCACCAAAACTTACCTGATGAATTAAGTTATTTTGCTACTTATAAAGTTGCAAAACGCTTTGATGCCGATATTTCAGCGGTATGTGGGGCATATTTTGTGAAGTTAGATAAACAAAACAAAGTAAGTGAAATACGAATTGTTTATGGCGGTATGGCAGAAATTCCTAAACGAGCCAAACATTTAGAAGCGGCATTACACAATCAAGAATGGCTGGAAGCGAATATTGACAATGCTCTGTCTAAGATTGAACAAGATTTTAGCCCATTGACCGATGGTAGAGCTAGTGAACATTATCGTTTATTGGTTGCCAAAAACTTATTGAAACGTTTTTATTTTGAGTCTCAAGTAATAGTTGGGACTACAAACGAACCAAAGCTCATTCGTTTAACTCAAATCGCATAACAAAATCAAAAAATACAAGAAGGCTAAGAGAGAATAACCGCAATGAATGATATGACAGTCACCCAAAAAAATACCTATGTGGGCAAATCTATCACCCATGAAAGTGCCCATTTACATGTGTCTGGCAAAGCTAATTATGTGGATGATATTCCCGAAGTTGAGGGCACATTGTATGCAGGATTGGGCTTGGCAGAAATAGCTAATGGTAAGATTATCAACATGGATTTGTCAGCAGTCTGGCAGGCTGAAGGTGTCGTGACCGTGCTGACAGGCACAGAATTATTACACAATAATTGTGGTCCAGTGGTCGCTGATGAGCCGATTATTGCAACCGATACGGTTAGCTTTTTTGGACAGGTGATTTTTGTAGTGGTGGCAAAAACCTATCAACAGGCTCAGCAAGCAAGCCGATTGGCGAAAGTAACCTATGAAGCGTTAGAACCTATTTTGACTATTGAGCAGGCAATAGCACGACAATCTTGGATTCTGCCACCTGTACAACTCACCGCAGGCGATGCCAATGCAAAACTTGCCGTTGCCCCTTATCGATTACAAGGGATGGCCCAAGTCGGCGGACAAGAGCATTTTTATCTTGAAGGGCAAATTTGCTATGCCTACCCAAAAGAAGAGGATATGCTTCAAGTGCTATGCTCAACCCAACATCCCACCGAAATGCAATTACTGATTAGCGAGGCTGTGGGCTATGGCATGCACCAAGTCAGTGTTGAAGTGCGACGCATGGGCGGAGGATTTGGGGGGAAAGAATCGCAATCAGCTCAATGGGCGTGTATTACAGCAATTTTGTCAGTTAAATTGAAACGTCCTGTGAAGCTACGACTTGACCGTGATACTGACATGATAGTCACAGGTAAACGCCATGGCTTTGCTTATCAATGGGACGTGGGTTTTGATGAGCAAGGGATGATTCTAGGCTTATATATTCAGTTAGCCTCTAATTGTGGCTCATCAACAGATTTATCAGGACCAGTAAATGATAGGGCGATTTGCCACGTTGACAATGGCTATTATCTCGATGCGGTCACCATTGACAGTCTACGCTGTAAAACCAATACCGTCTCTAATACGGCCTTTCGAGGCTTTGGTGGTCCACAAGGCATGTTCCCGATAGAGTACATCATGGATGATATTGGATATGCGTTAGATATTGATCCCCTCATTATACGTCAACGTAATTTCTATACCGCTATGTCTGAGCAAGCGGGTATTGATTTTTCTGCAGAAAATATCGACGAAATTGCCCCACGCTCCAAAACCCCTTACGGCACTTATGTCAAAGATAATATTTTACCTGACTTGGTGAGTAAACTTGCTGAGCATTGCGATTATTTCACTAGACGAGAAACTATCAAGAGCTTTAACGAGCAAAGCCCGATTATCAAAAAGGGCTTTGCATTAACGCCTGTAAAATTTGGTATTTCGTTTAATGCGACACTGTTTAATCAAGCAGGGGCATTGGTGCATATTTATACCGATGGTACAATCTTGGTGAATCATGGTGGCACCGAGATGGGGCAGGGACTATATAGCAAAATCCGCCAAATTGTCGCCCATGAATTTAGCCTTGATTTATCAAAAATTAGATTGTCAGCGACTGACACTGCCAAAGTGCCTAATACCTCAGCTACTGCTGCGTCTAGTGGTACAGATTTAAATGGTAAAGCAGCCCAAGCCGCCTGTATTAATATTCGCAATCGCTTACAAACATTTGCCGCCGAATTAGCGAATACTAAGCCTAGTCAAGTGCAGTTTAAAGATGGATATATTTATGCAAGTGGGCAATCTTGGCAATTTGCTGAATTTATCAAACTCGCTTATCAAGCTCGGATACAACTGTGGGATAGTGGTTTTTATAAAACGCCTGATATCCATTGGAATCCCGTGTTACGTTATGGTAGACCATTTTTTTATTTTGCCTATGGAGCGGCAGCGAGCGAAGTAGCCATAGATACTTTAACAGGAGAAAGTAAAGTGTTACGAGTCGATATTTTGCATGATGTCGGTAACTCGATTAATCCTGCGATTGATATTGGACAAATTGAAGGAGGATTTATTCAAGGCATGGGGTGGTTAACGTCTGAAGAACTGTACTGGGTGCCAGAAGGGCGCAAACAAGGACATTTATTTACCCATGCACCATCCACTTATAAAATCCCAACTGCTACCGATATGCCGAAAATTTTTAATGTAAATTTGTACGATAACCAAAACCTTGAAAATACTATCCATCGTTCAAAAGCAGTGGGCGAACCCCCTTTTATGTTGGCATTATCGGTATTTTCTGCACTACGTGACGCGGTATCTGCAAGTATAACTACCCCAATCTTGCAAAATGGTATTAAAGTTAAGCCTTTTTTATCTGCACCTGCGACGCCTGAAGCGATTTTGCAAGCCATTGTCAATGCCAAACAGCTTGTGAATAGTCAAACGCATTTATCAAATCAATAATCTAAAGTTTATATAAATCAATATGATAAATGAATGGATAGACAGGCTTGCATTATGGCTCACACAGAATAGTGACTGTGTATTAGTCACTGTGATGTCAGTGATTGGCTCAGCACCTAGAGAAGTGGGTGCGAGTATGGTGGTACGCCTTACAAATGACCCTCAACAAACAATTGAGAGCGTTGGTAGCATTGGTGGGGGGCATTTAGAGTGGCAATCGCTTAATATCGCTCAGTCGATGTTGAGTAACCAAAGCGAACCATCACTAATTATGGAACGATTTAATCTTGGTGCAAGATTAGGACAATGTTGTGGTGGTCGAGTTCTCGTATTATTTGAAAGAATTAGCCATTTAGATATCGACTTTTTTAACAATCTTCTTTATCAAACCCAACACGGGCAAACGCTGTATCGTTATTTATCCTCAAGTGATAAGCATTCAACATGGCAAATCAAAAAAGCAATAGAGATCGAACAGTCTAAAACAAGTTATGAGATTATGCATCAAGATGGCTCTTGTTTAAATAATAAAGAAAATAATTGGCAATTCTCTCAAGTTATTGAATCTACTCGCTTTCATGTATATTTATTTGGAGCAGGGCACATTGCTCAAGCATTAGTGAAACTGTTACTTCCACTTGCTGTGAAAGTACATTGGATAGAAACACGAGATTATCAAAATAGGATTGAGAATATTGATTTATCCCATGCTTACTTAGATTATCAAGAAACCGATATTCCTGAGCAACTCATTGAAACCGCTTTACCAAATAGTTTCTTTATTGTGATGACTCATGACCACGGCTTAGATTTTCAGCTTTGCCAAGCTATTCTCAAACGCCAAGTAAAACAACAAGATATTCGCTACTTTGGCATGATAGGCTCAACCACCAAGCGAGCTAATTTTGAACGGCGTCTACTTGCTAGAGGTGTTTCACCAGAGACTTTAACTTCCTTAATCTGTCCGATGGGAATTACGGGTATTCACAGTAAAGAGCCTAATCTCATTGCGATTGCTATTACCGCCCAGTTGTTGCAATACCTTTAAATTAGTTATACCTAGTCATTAATATCTCCTTGCTTTAAATCTGCATTGGCACATAAATTGCTTTTCTATAAATACAATTATTTTTTTATATTGTATACAAATTATGTTAAATAAGGAGCATTTATGAAAATTATTATTATTGGTGCAGGTATTGGTGGCTTGAGTGCGGGGATTGGACTCAAAAAACAAGGACACCAGGTTACTGTTTATGAGCGTGTGGAAAAGATTTTGCCAGTTGGAGCGGCTATTTCGGTTTGGTCAAACGGTGTTAAATGCTTAAACTATCTGGGATTAAACGAGGAAGTCAAAGCCTTGGGTGGTAACATGGCGAACCTAGCCTATATTGATGGTTTCACCAATTCGGTGATGACCCAATTTAGTCTACAGCCCTTGGTTGAAGAAGCAGGTCAAAAGCCATACCCCGTGTCTCGGGCTGAATTACAAGCAATGCTAATGGAAGCTTTTGGTAAAGAGGATGTCAAACTAGGCATCGGCTTAGTCAATATTGAGCAGAATCTAGCCCAAAAAGATAGCAAAGTGGCAGCGTATTTCTCCGATGGTTCGTCTGATACTGCTGATTTGTTAATTGGAGCGGACGGTACACATTCATTTACTCGCGAATATATTCTTGGCAAAAAACTCGAGAGACGTTACGCAGGGTATGTGAATTGGAATGGTTTAGTGGAAATTGATGAATCCATCGCACCTGCTGATCAATGGACGACATTTGTAGGTGAAGGAAAACGGGTATCACTCATGCCAATAGCAGGTGGACGGTTCTATTTCTTCTTCGACGTACCATTACCTGTTGGCCTACCCAATGAAAGATATAATTATAAAACGTTATTAAAACAATACTTTACAGGTTGGTGTGAGCCAGTACAAAAACTTATCGACAAAATTGACCCTGCCAAAACTAACCGTGTCGAAATCCATGATATTGAGCCATTTGATACTTGGGTAAAAGGTCGGGTCGTCTTATTAGGGGATTCTGCTCACGGTACAACCCCTGATATTGGGCAAGGTGGCTGTCAAGCCTTAGAAGATTCGATTTATTTAACTCGTTCCTTAGCGATTAATACCAACAGTATTGACGATGCGTTGAAACGTTATGTCGAAGTGCGAGCACCACGAGCCAATCATTTAGTAATGGTCGCTCGCAAACGTTGCGGCGTGACCCATGGGGAAGATCCAGCCGCAACTCAAGCATGGTACGACGAACTTCGCCAAGAAGATGGCAAGCGAATATTACAAGGTATTCTCAATAATATTCAAGGCAATCCTTTAGATTAAAATTAAGAAATTCACTTCAAAAAAACCCTGTTTTAACAGGGTTTTTTTATGGTCAATGATTAAACAAAAAGAAAATTATAGATATTGTATACAATAAAATAATTATTTTATGAAAAATTGTAAAAACTGGCATACTAATTGCTATCCCTTAAAGTAGTAACTAAAGCAGATACCTAGGAAAATCAGAGATGAATATAGCTGAATTTAATCAACTGCCGATGCAACAAGCAACAGAAATCTTAAGAAATTGTGTACAAATATCATCTTGGGGCGAGAATATTGTTGTACATCGTCCATTTATTAATAGCGAGAATCTATATAACTACGCTAAACAGCAAACAGAAACTTGGACATGGCAACAAATTAGCGAGGCGTTGGGCAATCATCCTCGAATTGGTGAGAAAAAAGCCATCCAATCCTTGAATGAAAGAGAACAACAATTCTCTAAAAACGAGCAAAGCAACGTTAACCTCACCAATGCAGTGCAGGATGCTCTATATAAAGGGAATGTAGATTATGAAAATAAATTTGGCTTTATTTTTTTAATTCGGGCATTAGGTCGAAGCACTGAAGAGATACTGGCTGAATTAAACCGCCGTCTTAACAATACGCCAGAGCAAGAACAACTTGAAGTTAAAGACCAACTTTCACAAATTGCACTTTTACGATTAAAACAGGAAGTAACTGCATGACTACATTAAGCACCCACATTTTAGACACCACGCTTGGACTACCTGCAAGTAATGTTCAAGTGAGTTTATACCAACTGCAAAACGAAATGCCACAGCTACTCAGCCAAGGAATTACCGATGAATCAGGCAGAATCAAGCAGTTTGAATTATCCAGTGATAATCGAGCGTTAGCAATAGGTGAGTATCAATTAGTATTTGCGACAGCTGAGTATTTTGCCAAGAATAAAAGAGCGTGCTTTTATCCGAAAGTGACAATCGACTTTGTTCTTGATGGCACACAAGCGCATTGTCATGTGCCATTGCTGATTAGCTCTTATGGTTTTTCGACTTATCGTGGCAGTTAGACAAAATCTTTAAAAAAAATGAGAAATAAAAGGGGATTATGATGACTATAAATACATTCACCACTATACGACCTGAAGACGAACAACTCGGTCTGACTAAAAACGTGGCTTATGGCTTGCAACACGTTTTAACGATGTACGGCGGTATCATCGCAGTGCCACTTATTATTGGTTCGGCGGCGGGATTAAAACCTGCCGAAATCGGAACACTTATCGCAGCAAGTTTATTTGTGGGGGGATTAGCTACGCTTTTACAAACCCTTGGTATTAAATACTTTGGGGCGAAACTACCTATTGTGCAAGGCGTGTCATTTGCCGGGGTAGCCACTATGCTGGCGATTATTACTACAGGTGGTAGTTTACCTATGGTATTTGGTGCGGTAATGGTAGCATCAGTGGTTGGCTTAATTATCTCACCTTTCTTTTCTCGTTTATTAAGATTTTTTCCGCCTGTGGTGACAGGGTCGGTCATTACCATGATTGGCTTGTCTTTAATCCCCGTAAGTATTCGCTGGATAATGGGTGGTAATCCAAAAGCACCAACATGGGGTGACCCTGGTAATGTTGGGTTAGCATTAGCAACTTTGGGTGTTATTTTATTACTCAGTATCACTCGTAATCCTTTGGTGCGTCGCTTGGCTATTTTGATAGCAATGGCGGTTGGGACAATCATTGCTGCGATGTTTGGTATGGTTGATTTTTCCAAAGTAGGTACAGGAGCATTCTTTGCTATTCCCAATGTTTTCCAATTCGGTGCCCCTGTCTTTGATGTAGCTGCCATTATCTCAATGTGTATTGTGACATTGGTCACCATGACAGAAACGACAGCAGACATTTTGGCAGTTGGTGAAATTGTGGGCACATCTGTTGATGAACGCCGTGTCGGTGACGGTCTGCGTGCAGATTTACTCTCTAGTGCGATTGCTCCAATGTTTGGTTCATTTATGCAAACGGCATTTGCTCAAAACGTTGGTTTAGTAGCTATGACAGGAATTAAAAGTCGTTTTGTGGTGGCAACTGCGGGTGCAATTTTGGTGACTCTAGGTTTATTGCCTGTTTTAGGTCGTGTCGTGGCATCTATACCTATGCCAGTTTTGGGCGGTGCAGGAATCATTCTGTTTGGTAGCGTGGCAGCTAGCGGCATTCGTACGTTATCTAAAGTTAATTATGAAAATCAAAATAATCTCATTATTGTAGCAACTGCCATCTCGATTGGTTTAATTCCTGTAGTGAGCCAAGATTTTTATGAGCATTTCCCAGCATGGGTAAAAACTCTGTTTCATTCTGGAATTAGTTCAACTTGCATCACTGCTATTTTGTTGAATTTATTATTTAACTCTAAATTGTTAGCAAAAAAATCGACTACACCATTAGCTGAAACCGGAACGGCATCAACCTCATCTGCGGTGACTCATTATTAATTTTGATAACTTTACACTTAATCATCTTTTGGAGGAAACAATGCAACAAACTTATTTAAAACATAAAAATTTATATTGGGCCATATTAGTAGCTTTGGGATTACCGAGTATGGCGATTGCTACCCCTACCAACAATCCGCCTTTGACCCTAAATAATTTGTCAGGGATGCAACAAGATTGCACCGTCACCAATAACTCAGTTGACAGTCTTGGTAAAGCCTTTAGCTGTGGTACTGTGAGTAGTGCAATCAAAACCGCCTATTATTCTCTTAATAACGCATATTTTGGTGGAAAAAGCCAAGATACCGTTGCAACAGGCGGTTACATCCGCTATGAAACTGCCCCCTTTTATGGCGTACAAGCAGCCATTGGTTACGACATCCAACGTAGGCTTGATGATGATAATGGACATGCCGAAGTTAGTGAATTTAAAAATGATAAAGATGGTCTTGCTGAAGCTTATGTAAAATGGCAAAACAATAAAGCGCGTGTCACTGTGGGCAACCAGCGTTTGGATGTTCCATTTTTGGGGGATTACTCCGATTTTCGTATTTTGCAAAACCTGTATCAAGCCGCTGACGTCAAATTGGGTAACAATGATGACTTCATTCGAGCGACCAAAGTGAATAAATTCAAAAGCTATGGCGAAGACGAATTTTATAAAACCAGTCGTCAAAGTGCCGTAAAAGAAACTGATGGTATGTGGTCAGTGGGTGCGGGCAAAAGTTACAAACTTGCCAATGGCAATCAGTTAAAAGGGCAAGTTTGGTATGAAGATTATGATGATTACACCAAACTAGCGTATGCACAAGGCAATTATGCGTTAGCCAATCATCCATTAAAGCCTGAGTTTGCCGTGCAATACATCACAGGCAAAGACCAAGGGAAAGCGTTAGCAGGCAACGTCGATAGCCAAATGTATGGGGCTATGCTTAGTCTAAAACCTACAAGCAATGCAACTGTCAAACTGGCGTATGACCGCATTCAACCACAAAGTGACGCTTATCGTAATGGAGCATTATTGACACCTTATAGCACAAACACTTCATCGAGTGTGATTTTTGCTCAGCCGTTTTTTACCAGTACCCAAGACTTGGGGGCAGGTAATGCTTATATGATTGGCGTGGATGGCAAATATGACGACCAAACCAACCTTGGGGCGAGATTGTCTTATATGGATTTAAAAGAAAGCAAAAACGTCGATAGCCGTGACCAAACTGAGTTGATGGTGTATGGCATCCATAATTTCTCAGGTAAATTAAAAGGGCTTAGTATCAGCAACTTTGCAGGGATTCAGCATTCACCCCGTTTTGATGGACGAGAAAACTTTTGGCAAAACCGTTTAATGTTGTCTGTGAAGTTTTAAACAATTGATTGCCAAGGAGAGCTATTGAAATTCATGACATAGGGATATAACAATATTAGGAAATAACAATCATAGGATAATATTTCAAAACACTCAAATAATAAAAAACTTTTATAACAATACTAAAAACCCATTAAGTCTAAATTCTTAATGGGTATTATTTTTGATTAACCTTAGCAAAATAGGTATAAAAAAGGGCATATTTATCATGCTCTTTTTTCCTAAATTATTTTCTCATAACTGGGATATTAAAATTCTACCTGCACTTGCCACTCATTAATATCCAATTCAATACAATTTATGCCTTCGCCACCCACTCTGTCGACCACTAAAAATTGACAAACTTGATTTAAAGCCAAAAGCGGATGATGCCATGTACCAGCATGATATTGCACCCCTTGGTCATGACGAGCATAAAATGCGTGTAACTCATCAGCCGACTTTGGCTCATCACCTGCTTTGGCCACTACAACCAAATAATCTTGTTTATCCAAGCTAAAAAAAGCTTGAGAACCAAACGGATGATATTCCATCACTGACAGTACCGCAGGCAATGCGCGTGGCTGTGCCAAAAAGATGCTAAGTCCAACACTCCCACCATCATGGCTGACAGTGGCAAGTTGGTGATGACGCTCGGCAAAGCCTTGATTGATAGTAAAGCGATTGTGTGGTGTTGCTTCATTATCTTTATACAGCTCGATGACATCGCCAAACGGAGCAAAATCCGCTTTGGTCAACGGTTTGGCGGTTAGAGTAGTAGTTATATGTTTTGTCATATTATCCATTACCTTTAAGCAATTTTACCAAACAATTTAATTCGGCTAATCCCCCCGTCAGGAAAAATATTGACTCGTACATGAGTAATCGGTTTCTTCAGCACAATCTCGTTAAACTCATGCATACTATCGGCACTCAATTGCTGAGACTCAAGCAAGGTTTCCCAAAACATACTTTGGGTAATAAGAGCTTGCCTGGGCAAATCGGGAGCATATACAGCTTGAATCGATACTTTGTCAGGGAAATTACCTTTAAAAAATGCGGTATCGACCACGATTTTATTGACAATACCTGCTTGTCCTAACTTTAGAATACACCAGTCATTCCCTGGCTCACGACGGCGACGAGTCTCCCAACCTTCACCCATGTTTGGGGCTTTATTGGGTAGTAACAGATTACTT
Source organism: Moraxella sp. K23 (assembly GCF_041154765.1). Taxonomy (NCBI): domain Bacteria; kingdom Pseudomonadati; phylum Pseudomonadota; class Gammaproteobacteria; order Moraxellales; family Moraxellaceae; genus Moraxella; species Moraxella sp. K23. The sequence continues at coordinate 576 of NZ_AP031597.1, read as the reverse complement.
GCTTTACCAAAGTGGGCGTCGTTCCACGCAATCGCTTGACCGCCATTTAACGCACTTACCAAATCAATATCGCCTTGAGAATCAGTTGTTTCGGCAAAGACAATTTCACCGTACACACGCAAACGAGCAACACCACCATCAGGATAAATGCTTAAGCGAATATGGGTAATTACACTGTCTGTGTTTTCACTTGCGATATAATGATGAGAATTACCTTGAAGGCTTACCATATTGGTGAGCGGTTGCCAGCTTTGTTGTGTCCAAAAATCTGCATTTTCATTATCATTAGCTTGTTCAAGCTTGATACCTTCAATTTGACATGCAGGCGGAAAGTTACCCGTAAAGTTGCTAGTATCAATGTCAAAACCCTGGATTTTGGCAGGTTTGGCAAGCTTAATTACCAAATAATCATTACCTAAATGGCGTTTACGACGGGTCTCCCAACCGTCCATCCATTTACCATTTTCATCATATTTGCCGACGATAAATACTGCAGGTTCAGCATTTAAGATTCGTTCCTTAACCGCAAAAAACTCATCACTGGCAAATAACGCTTTTGCTCCAAGGCGGTCATCA
>NZ_AP031596.1:0-79031 GCF_041154765.1 Moraxella sp. K23 | reverse complement strand
TTCAACAAAAACACCTGTTATTATTGAATAAATCAAGGCTAGCAATTTTAATTGTTTTTACCCCAGTTTTATTCAATAATATTGTCTATTATTTATTTCAATAAAAACCTATCAATGATATTACGTTAGTAAACGTTTTTTGTATTTTATTGTAATTTATGTATTGACAATAATATTTTTATTCTAAATTTTAATTTATGCTTTTTAGATATTATCTCGTATATCTGGATAACTTTTAGTTATGGTTATAAGGTGAGTTAAAATTAGTCGATATTTTTCAGAGGGTGGGTATTTGTCGACTATTTCGTTACTGCGTCGTTGGCTATTTTTTTAGGAGGGTATTTTGACGGTTCAGGTAATTGGTTATGCTCGGGTGTCAACCAAGGAGCAAGATTTGTCTTTGCAGCTTGATGCTTTGAGTAAATATGGCTGTGATCGAATTTTTACTGATAAGATAAGTAGTGTAAAAGAACGCCAAGGGTTAACAGATGCGTTAGGCTATTTACGCGACGGTGATACCTTGGTGGTTTGGAAGTTAGATAGGTTGTGTCGCTCCCTACCCGATTTGATTAAAATCAGTGAGCAAATTCGGACGGCGGGTGCACAGCTTGTGAGTATTACCGAGAGTATTGATACCAGCACACCTGCCGGTCGGTTGTATTTTAATATTTTAGGAGCACTGGGTCAGATGGAGCGTGAGCTGATTCAAGAGCGGGTAAAGGCGGGTCTTGCGGCAGCGCGTCGCCGTGGTAAAGTCCCGGGTAAGCCTAGGGTGAGTGAGGAGAAGTTGGAACTCGCTCGCCGAGAGTTGTCGAGTGGGCGGACGTATCCTGAGGTGGCAAGAATTCTAGGGGTGCATCCGCAGACGTTGTATCGGTTGGTGCCGGTGAAAAGTCTTAATGTGGGTGTGATAGGGAGTTGATAGGGGTTCAGCACAGAATTTGGACATTATCTCGCTTCATCTAGGCACGCAGTAGCGGGAATGATCGGAGGCTTACCTTTTTAATAGAAATCATTAATATTAACATCACCCAATCAATATGAAATCTTTAGCTTAGGCTAATTCTTTTCAATGGAGTCTTCCCTATCAAATACGACAGTATGCGTTTGTTGGTTAAATTCTATCCTTATCTGATGAATGATATGGTTGGCCGTTTGAAACAATAACGCAATAGGGCTGATGTCACCGACGTCAAAACTGGACAATACGTTGTTATCAACAAATGCTTTTTCGATTAGCGCAAGGTTCACTCACTCGTCAATGAGTTTGTCAATTAAGAATGTTGCATTGCCTGTTTCTATCCAGTAGTTTTTATAGATCCTTAAGGGGTGTTTTAAAAATTGAATAGTCCTACTTTATAATTGGGCAAGCAAAGCTGTTGACGAGTAAACAGCTTTGCTTTGACCTCAAAGAAGATACCTATCCTAACTACCCAACACCGCTTCTTTTTGCAACTAGCGCTATTTCGGGTAGGAAGACCGATAACAACGTTAAAATTCGCTAGTTTTCTGCAGCGCTTAGTTCAGCGTTGGCATTGAAAACTGCTGAGCTTCGCGAACACTGGCACTTGGCCAACGCTGGGTAATCGTTTTGCGGCGGGTAAAGAAACGAACACCGTCGGGACCATACATAAACAAGTCACCAAATAATGAACGCTTCCAACCACCGAAGCTTTGATACGCCACTGGCACAGGCAATGGAATATTCACCCCGACCATCCCTACTTGGATATTGTCAGTAAAATAGCGAGCTGCTTCGCCATCCCGAGTATAAATACAGGTACCATTGCCATATTCATGCTCATTGATGAGTGTCATCGCCTCATCCATAGTCTGTACTCGCATCACTTGTAAGACAGGGCCAAAGATTTCTGCCTGATAACTGCTCATTTCTTTCGTCACATTATCAATCAAGGTTGCACCGACAAAAAATCCGTTTTCATAGCCTGCTGGTGTCGTACGTGAGCCATCCACCAATACCGACGCACCTTGTTCTGAGGCGCTTTTGATATGCCCTAGTACTTTTTGTTTGTGTTCATGGGTAATCACGGGCCCAAAGTCATTGGCTTTGTCTGAATGTACCCCGATTTTTAGCTGCTGCATCGCATTTTTTAGTGCCGCAATCATTTTATCGGCAATCTCATCACCTACTGCTACCGCCACTGACAGCGCCATACAGCGTTCACCCGATGAGCCAAACGCTGCCCCTAGCAATGAATTCACCACGTTGTCTAAGTCAGCATCGGGCATCACAATCGCATGGTTTTTGGCACCGCCCAATGCCTGACAACGTTTGCCATTAGCTGCAGCAGTTTTATAAATATACTCAGCGATAGGGGTGGAGCCGACAAAGCTTACTGCTTGGATGTCTTTATGAGTCAAGATCGCATCGACAGCGTCTTTGCCACCATTGACCACATTTAATACACCATCGGGTAAGCCTGCTTCTTTTAACAATTGGGCAATGTATAGCGACGCACTAGGATCTCTTTCAGACGGTTTTAATACGAAGGTGTTGCCACATACAATCGCCATGGGGAACATCCAGAGCGGCACCATCACTGGAAAGTTAAAGGGGGTGATACCTGCGACAACACCTAATGGATGAAATTCACTCCATGAGTCGATGTCAGGTCCGACATTGCGGCTGTGTTCACCCTTTAACAGCTCGGGTGCCCCACATGCATATTCCACATTCTCGATACCACGTTGTAATTCACCTGCCGCATCATGCACGATTTTGCCGTGTTCTTCACCGATTAGACGACAGATTTCGTCAGCATGGCGTTCAAGTAGCTCTTTAAATTTAAACATAATCCGAGCCCGTTTTAGGGGCGGCGTTTTACGCCAATCGGGAAAAGCGGCTTTAGCAGCAGCGACTGCGTCATCAATGGTTTTGGCACCGCCGATGGCAACCTGTTTGCTCACTTCGCCAGTCGATGGGTTATAAACCGGCTGCGTTTGGCTGTCATCTACGATGAGCTCGCCGTTTATAAAGTGTCCGATGGTTTGCATAAGTAATCCTCCTTGGATAAATAGCTAGTTTTGATAAATAGGGTAAGATGAAATAGTGTCAGTGGTTAATTAGTCCCAAAGTTTACGATACAGCGATAGCATTTGTGTCGTATCTGGAACGCGAGGGTTGTTATTGGGCGAGCCAGAGCCAAATGCTTGCTCGCACATGGTATCAAGCACACCATCAAAATATTGGCGTTCGACGCCAAAAGACTGTAAGGTTGGTACTTCAAACTCTTGATTAATTGCTTTTAAAAATTCAATCAATTTTTGGTTGGCAGTGTCAACACTGTCATCAGCGGCGGTGATACCCAATGCGTGAGCACAATCGGCATAGCGCTCTGGGGCATTAGGAATCGAAAACTCGGTAATAGTAGGCAGTAGCATGGCATTGGATAACCCATGAGGCACATGGAAAAATGCCCCAATCGGACGACTCATACCGTGTACCAGTGCCACGGATGAGTTACAAAAGGCAATACCCGCCAAGGTCGATCCAAGCATCATCGCCTCACGGGCGGCTTGGTTGCTACCATCATGATAAGCAGTTTGCAGACTTGAGCCAATGAGTCGTAACGCGGCTAACGCTTGCTGGTCGCTGTAAACATTACGTTTTTGGCTAACATACGCTTCGATGGCATGGGTCATCGCATCAATCCCCGTATCTGCAGTCGTACGCGGTGGCACACTCATGGTAAAGCTATAATCAATCACCGCTGCAATCGGCATAAAACCTGTACCGACGCATAGCAGTTTTTCATTTTTTTGCTCATCAGTAATGATGGTAAATTTGGTTGCCTCCGCCCCTGTACCTGCAGTGGTAGGTATCGCGATTATTGGCAAGCCTGCTTCATTGACTTGACGAGGAAACTTATAATCGCGTATCTCACCGCCAAACTTACCCAAGATGGCAATGGCTTTAGCACTGTCGATGGGGCTGCCGCCACCTAGGGCAATCACGCAATCATACGCTTGCTGTTGTACTTTTTTGATACCCATTTCAATCGACTTATCAGTCGGCTCTGGCACGGTATCCGAAAAGACATCTGAGGCGATGCCATTTTCTTGTAATACGGCTTGGACCTTGGCGACATAGCCTAATTGCACCATCATGTTATCGGTGATAATCAGGGGTTTTTTGACGTTCAGTTTTTCAAGTATCGAAGGTAAGCTTTTGTAGGATTCATAGCCTACTTCCATGATTCTGGGTAAAAGGATGGTGCTAGACATCGTTCATATTCCTTTATGTGTGAAGGTGAAGTTATAAAGAGCCAAATAGGGTGCCCAAAGTGATAACAACCACGAGTGCGATTACCGGAATGACTACAGCAACCATAAAAATATCTTTGTAGGATTCTTTATGCGTCAGCTGACAGATGGCCAACAAGGTAATCACCGCCCCATTATGCGGCAATGCATCCAAACCGCCAGAAGCGATTGATGCCACGCGATGCATCAACTCTGGGTTGATACCAAATTGGTGAGCCAACTGTAAGTAAGTCTCACCCATCGTGTTTAACGCAATACTCATACCACCTGAGGCCGATCCGGTAATACCTGCCATCACGTTAATAAAAATTGCCTCTGAGATAAGTGGATTACCCGGTGATAAACCCAATAAAAACTCTTTAAGAATCACAAAACCAGTTAATGTCGCAATCACTGAACCATATCCAACCTCGGAGGCGGTGTTAAATATTGGAAGTAACGAGCCAAATGCGCCACTACTCAAAGACTCTTTTAGGTCTTTCCAGCGTTGCCAATTTAAAGTAATGAGTGCCAAGCAAGAGACCACTAGAGCAATCACGATTGACCAAATACCTAGCACTTTGCTTAAAGGCATATTGCCAAATTTCTCGGTGGCTAAGTAGCTGCTATCCAAACTTGGCAGCCACCATTTCGTACACAAAAAATTGATCAGAATAACCAGAATAATGGGTATCAATGCAACCCAAATGGATGGCACATTGTGCTGCTCTAAAACGGGTAACTTCTCTTGGTGGTTACCATAGCCTTCACCACTTATGCTTGCCAGTTTTGCCTGCCGATTCATCCAAATCATGCCACCAATCAACATAATGATGCCGCCTAACGTGCCTAGTACAGGTGCTGCGAAGGCATCTGTTTTGAAAAAAGGCATTGGAATGGCATTTTGGATCGCGGGTGTTCCAGGTAGTGCAGTCATCGTAAAAGTTAAAGCACCCAACGCAATCGCGCCTGGAATTAGCCGCTTAGGTATATTTAATTTACGAAATAACTGTGCTGCAATCGGATAGACAGCGAAACCTACTACGAATAACGATACCCCGCCATAAGTCAAAATGGCACATGCTAAGACGATTGCTAGCATCGCTTGCTTGCTTCCTAGCTTCGCTACTAAATACTCTGCAATACTTAAGGCTGAACCTGAATCATCCATCAGTTTGCCAAAGACCGCACCAAGTAAGAACAAGGGGAAAAAACTTACAATATACCCACCCAAGCCTTTCATGAATATCTGGGTATAAATTCCTAACATCGTACTGGATTCGCCACTTAGCACAACAGCTAACATAGCTAGAATCGGTGCTAATAAAATAACGCTATGTCCTCTATATGCCAAATACATTAAGAGAGACAAAGACAATAATATGCCTAGTAAGCTAATCATACACATTCCTTGTGCAAGTAATAAAAATATATAATGGGAATTATATTCTCATTATATAAATTATCATAGATTTTTTTAGTGTACAAGCGATGATTGAATAAATTCGTGCTGTTTTACCCTATCTTGTTGACATCAAAGGCAGAGGCGTATATTTTTCGCAGCTAAGATAGTTATTCTTTGGTAAAAGAGACGGTATGACAACAGAAAAAAAGAAAGGCTCCAGCGTTGAACGCGTGCTACATATTATTGAGCTTGTAGCCAATTCCCAGATTCCATTAAGTATTGCAGATTTGGCACAAGCCTTAGATATCCCTTTATCAAGCGCTCATCGGCTCGTCGGACAACTGGAAAGTACCGGATTTTTGCAATTTGACATCCAAGGCAGAATTATCTGTGGTCAGCGTACCCACAGTTTTGCAATGAATTTATGGCAGACTGGTCATTACAAAGCCGAGCGGCTGTCTGTTTTGCAAAAATTATCGGATCAAATTGATGAAACAGTAGGCATTGCGATTATGCAAGACTTAGAAGTGGTGTATGTAGATCGGGTCTTGTCAAATTGGCCGTTACAGATTTATTTACCCGCTGGGACACATGTGCCCATTTGGGCAAGTGCCAGCGGTAAGCTGTTATTAGCCCAGTTGCCTGACAATGAATGCCACAGAATTATCAATCGCATGACTATACATGCATTGACCAAAAGCACCTTGGTGGATAAGCATATATTACTAGATAAAATTGATAGTATTCGGCACTCACAAGTGGGGACCGACAATGAAGAGTTTATACCAGGCATGGTCGCCTGTGCAGTACCTATCCCCAATGGTGATAATCCTGTTTTTGCAACGGTGTTTACTCATGGTCCCACAATCCGTAAATCCTTAGATGAGCTACTTAGCTATGTGCCACAGATGCAGGAAGCTGCCTTAGCATTGCAGCAGATTTTTCAAAGGCAAAGTATGTAAATTACTTTCAGATGATTGATGAGGTAAATATCTGAAAAAAAAATGTAAAATATTCGAACGCTGCTATCAATTGTCAATAATGAAGAAAAACACTTGATAGATTTGAGTTGATGGAGGTTATCGTGTGAGAAGTTCGCTTACTCAGTCAAAACCATTTCAGGGGAAACTTGATGACTTCTACAAGTTTGAAGTTATTCCAAAAATTTGAGTGGTCGAATATTCTTTTGCTTGGCTTAATATCGGTAATTTATTCTTAATAATTTTCTCTTCGTTTACGAATATATATATTTAATCTTGTTAGCATATTTATCTGAAAATCGTTACTTATTTTACTCAAATCAAGATTATTATAGTGTCCACATGTGGACACATTTTTAATTATAAAGCATTATATTTTATAATGCTTTTTTCATTTTTTCACTTTATAATATTCATAATTCAAATATGTCCACATGTGGACACTTATGGCAGAGTAAAAAATTATGAATAAATCAGCGAGAGTCATTACTATTGCAAACCATAAAGGAGGTTGTGGCAAGACCGCCACAACTGTTCATCTATCAGCAGAACTCGCTAAGCTTGGTATGAAGGTTTTAGTTATCGACTTAGACCCTCAAGAAAATGCCAGTACTCACATTGGTTTAAAACATCCAAGTGAAATAGATATTAGTATTCGAGATTTGATTATACCTAACTATGATAATCCTGTATCCAAAGATGACCTTATAGAAAAGTCAATTCATGACACTACGCATTTTGATGGCGTTTCATTAATTTACAGTTCTTTAAAACTAACAATCGATAAGGACAAAATTAGAGAAAGAGAACCTAGACCCATGGAAGTTCTCGTAGAGGTAATTGATAAATTAAAAAACCGATATGATGTTATTTTACTAGATACCCCACCTAGCTTAGAAATTTTAACTAGTAATGCTCTAGCTTGTTCGACAGACTACATCATCCCTATTTTTAGTGGCTCTCAATACGGCATGTATGGAGTAGTTGAATTGCAACGCTATATTGACAGTTTAAAGCGTATTAATCCAACTCTAAACCTATTAGGTGCTCTACTAGTTAGACACGATGAAAGACAATTAATGTGCCGCAATATTCGCGATGAGTTAGAAATTGCTCTAGGTAAAGTGATTCCAATTACTATTCCGAGTAGTGCAAAAATCGACCAAGCAGCAAAGCTACATCTGAGTATCAGTGATATCGATACTCAGTCATCAATCGCTAGACAATTTAGGGATTTGGCAAAATGGGTGGCAAAAGAAATAGGCTTTATCTCCGATGTGTCCACAAGTGGACAAAACAAGTAAATTTTAAAAATACCAATGGGGATTATTTATGAGCAAACTCGCAAAATTGTTGGCAGAAAAATCGGCACAAGATCAAGAAAAATTAAAAAACGACTATTTAGGTTCTAATAGTAGAGATATTTTTGTGACGGGCGCTAATACTTATGTCCAAATAGCACTCGAAAATATTAAACCTAATAAATTCCAACCAAGGATGGTTTTTGATGAGTTAGAACTTCAGAGCCTGGCTAACTCCATAAAAGAACTAGGCTTACTGCAGCCAATCATTGTAAGATCAAGCGGTGAAAGCAATCAGTACGAAATTATTTCAGGCGAAAGAAGATATCGTGCCTTTCAATTATTAGAAAAACCCTACATTGATTGTATAGTGATGGATGCCACTGACGAAAAAAATAGCTTATTAGCCTTGGCAGAAAATATTAACCGAGAAGATTTAACAGATTATGAAATCGCTAAATCCGTCATAGCTTTTAAAAATGGTTTTCCAAACAAATCCGAATATGCAAATACGCTAGGTATTTCACGCCAAGACCTATACCGATTATTATCTTTTGAGAAATTACCCCTAGAGATACAGCAACGTCTCGATAATTCTCCCACTTTATTAACTGCAAAAACTGCAGAACAGATAGGGCAATTTATTAAGAACAATGATATAGCTAGTGAAAAAATGGTAGAGATACTAAATGAGGTTCTAGATTTGGTACTAACAGAAGGTCTCAAACAAAACGGCATACTTAATGAAATCGAAATCAGAGTAAAAGGCAACAAAGGTAATAATATTAAAAACGGTAATCGTACCGTCAAAATATTTGCAATAGATGGCAAAAAAGTGGGGCAAATTAAGAAAAATCTCAATAAGACAACAATTGAATTTAGTAATGATATTTTAGATCAACATCAACAAGCGATTGAAAAATTCTTCGAAACTTTAATCTCTTCTTAAAATTCAAATTTTAATAAAAGGAGTTTTGGTTAGTAACTAGTAGACGAATTGACTCTTAACTAACAAAAACTCTTTTTATAAGTAATTAGTATTATTTAGTTTTGATTTCGATTACTAAAATCTATTAGCCTGTTCATCGTCTAAATACTCTTGCAAAGGACGTTTTATAAAGTCACCAGGATGAGTTATCAAACGTTTAGACATTTCCTCTATCCAAGAATTTGACGACTGGTTAGCAGGACTTTGTGGATTAACCATATTAGAATAATCGGATATGAATTTTTTGCTATGTGTAATTCTAGCAATCTGTTTATCACTTAAGTTTTCTATCAACAATGCTTTATTATCAATATTATTTTGCTTATTAACACTCTGCTTTTTAATTTCAAATTTAAAACAAAACCCTGTAATTGTTCTTCCGTCTTTTATCTGATCATACCCGACTAACAAGTCGCTATGTTCATTTATTTCTCCAACAGCTTTATCTAAAACATATTTTTTAAAATCACTCATGCCTTGATACTGCTTTGGTTCTATACCTAATTGTTTTCTAAAAATTTCCAACGGAAATTCGTCTGTTTTTCCATTACGCTTGTTTCTAAATTGCGTTATAAGTTCATATAACCTTACACTGTAAACACTTTTAAACTTAATAGTATTACTTAATAAGTATTTGGTAAAAAAATCGATTGCCCCATCAATTCTAGTAATACCTTCAACCACTGCCGGGGTGAAAACAATTTCAATACCTCCTCTGTTTTCAAGATATTCGACTTGGCTTAACCAATTACTTGACACAAGATTATTTCTTGGATTAATGAAACTAAAATAGCGTTTTAAAAGATGTATACTGGCTTCCTTAAGCCTTAGATAGCCGTTTTCAGTAGTTGTTTCAAATGCTTCTGCATATCGCTGAGCTGATATAAATAAAGGATCATTAGCATTAAGACCTTTACCGTTCTCACGTGCATCAATTATTGCTAATTGCATAATCCTAATCTCAGCAAGCGATAAATTTTGTAGCACCGTATTTAAATGATTGGTTTTTACAACTAAGTCAGCCATATCGATACACTCTTATTTTCTTAAAGAGAATAATAACTCTTTCCTTTTAAAGAGTAAATATACAGGCTCATTAAATTATAACTAAAACTCTTTTAATGGCTAACTAAAACTCTTTTAATGACTAACTAAAACTCTTTTAATGACTAACTAAAACTCTTTTAATTGGTAATAAGCCATTGATTTTAATGTAAAAAAAACTACCGTAAAGCTTGTAAAGCTAAAAAAACTAGTAAAACATATTGTCTAATTTTTTATCTATCTTTAGAACTAATTGAAATCTGCGAAATAAGGGTTATATTTATTCATTCAATGATAATAATTAGTATCTAAATCACGTATTAGCCATTTATGTCACTTTTTTACAAAACAGAGGGTGAGAAACACTCGATTTCAGGTTTAGATAAAGACTCATCACGAGAACGTATTGAGGCTGTAGTTAATTTATGATGGGGCACTATCGAAAACCTAAAGAAACGACTAAAACGCCGCAAGCGAACATGTTAAATGGCTAAATTAGCGATTTTATGATGACCTTGGCCAATTATATATAAATTTGATGACTTAAAACTAAATAACAGCGGATACGCAATCTCAAATCCATACCATCTTTAACCAATTAGATCAATATCACCCTTTTTACTTTCATAACAAAAACACGGGCGGGTGGGGCAAAATGACTAAATTATTGAAATGGCATTTTGTTATATTTCTATAAACCTGATTATCTACATACTTATCTACACGAATAGACCTTCTAGTACAAGCGTATGAAAGGTCTATGGCATTCACCCATATGAGTGGATGGGGAGAGCTAATTTTACTAATACCCAAGTTGCAATTGTTTAAAGAACACACACTGAAATCTAATCGTTATTTTAGCCTAAGCAAGGCTATGCACACTTTGGGGTAGAACATAGCAATGCGCACCGAGCAGCAGCCGATGCGTTAGCCTGTGTTACGGTATGGCAGGGGATGGTGAAAAGTCATCATTGGGATTATTGAATGGCGTATGATACTGAAATACAGCTATGTAGTAGGGAACAGAGCAACCTAATTAATAGGGTTGCTCTTTTTTATTGTGCTGGGATTCGTCATCATCTACATACAAAATAATATCACCTGGTGCGCAATCTAAATACTTACATAATTTATCAATGGCATCGATATCAATTTTTATCACATCATTGTTATACAAACGATAAAGGGTCGAACGACTTATATCCAAATCTCTATCAATATCGGCAACTTTAAGTCCACGTTGTGCCAATAAAACAGGCAAATTTATCTTTATCACAATAAAATCCCTAAAAACGAAAATAAATACTTGATTTAGGAATAAAATAATATTAATATAGTTCCTAAATTAGGGAATAAATTTTATTTTTAGATATAAATTCCCAATTTCAACTATTATCCCATACTTGAGATAATTTTCCAATCGAACAACAAAAAATTCAAGGAGCACAAAAATGCACCCAAACCCCGTCATCCAACACCTCTATGACCAACTTGACCAAAGAAAAAACCGCCAACAGCAAATTAATAAGCTTACAAGCCAACTAATCAAAGAACAGCGGATACAACCAGGTGACAACCTTTACCTGTTTCTAGGACTCATCAAACGCTGCAACAACACCCAAGCCATTCAAACATGGATTTCAGAAATATTAGACGACATAGACGTAAACGACGACCAAGAAAAATACCGACAGCTTGAACATAAATTTCTAAAACTTATGCCAGAAATAGCATAGAACAAGTCCCCTTAACAACCGCTAAAACCACAAGCCTAACCTAAAGAAAGGAAAATCATATGGGCTACAAATACCTTGCAAAAAACCACATCAGTGAACAACAAACCATCATTGTGCGTGACTACTTTGAAACCCCACTAGAGACTCACGGCAATCATTTAGATCACATCACACATATCTGTCAGTATTACAACATCAGTGCACCGTTACTTAGCGAAATGGTCAGCCACTTCAAAATCTATGACACCCAAACCCACTGTATGATTCATAGACATCATTTCAATATAATCGGAGACTATGAACAAAGAAATTCAACAAAGACTCGGATGGATTAAATTATTTGAAGACACGAATGATGCTGGTCTAGTTTGTCGTAGATGTGGTATTTCAAGACCAACGTTACGCAAGTGGTGGAAGCGATACTCTGAACAAGGTATTGATGGTTTGGCAAGCCAAAGTAAGCGTCCGCTTAAATCACCTAATACCAAAGTTAATCAACACATTGAAGATTTATTATTACAAATGCGGTCTAGTAGAAATCTCGGAGCTAGACGTTTGCAAACGGAACTAATAAGGCTTCATCAAATATCCTTATCTTTGGCGACGATTCATAAAGTATTAACCAATCACCAAGTCAAACCGATTAAGAAATTTCGTCGTAAGGCAGATTACCTACGGTATGAACGCCCACTACCAGGAGATAGAGTCCAAATGGATACCTGTAAAATAGCATCTGGGCTTTATCAATACACCTCAATTGATGACTGTACTAGATATCGGGTACTTAGGCTCTATAACCGCCGTACTGCAGCCAATACGCTGGATTTTTTAGATTGTGTGATTGAGGAAATGCCATTTTCCATTCAAAGAGTACAAACCGATCGTGGACTTGAATTGTAAGCCCCCGACCATCCCCTCTACTGCACTCTTAGATGAAGCGACATAATGTCCATGATTTTCAGCAAATGGACATTAAAATGGCAACCAACAAACCCAAGCGCAAGACCTACAGTGACGAATTCAAAGAATTTCTAGTACAAGAAGCCGAAGTCTCAGGGCGGTCTATTGCCAGCATTGCCAGAGACAACGGCATCAACCAGAATCTCTTACACAACTGGAAACGTGAACACAAAGGAAAACAATCCCAAACTGACCGACTACCCGCACGCATCGACAACAACGCCTCCAGCAACAACTCAACATTCATCCCTGTTAACGTAACGCCAGAACCAAACCGTGAGCAAATCACCGATTTCATCACATCTAGGTCATCAGTCCTGACAGGTATAGAACTACAAATTCCCAGCCATAACGGGACGCCCATAAAACTCACCATCGACCAAATTGACAATTACAGCCTTATTGAATTACTGCGAGGGCTACAATGAACCCCCTTATCAACCCCCAACAAATATGGCTATCCACCACTCCCATGGACATGCGAAGTGGCAGTAACAAATTACTCGCCTTCATCCTACAGCACCACCCAGGCATCCGCCCAAACTGTGCCTACCTATTTTACAACAAAGCAGGCACCCGGCTAAAAATACTCATCCATGACGGCCTGGGCATATGGCTATGCACCCGAACACTCGATGATGGCAAATTTCACGGACTTGGCGAACGTCTCATGCGACATCACAGCCCATCCAACCAAACCACAGGACTCACCATCAGCCACGAGCAATTTAACGCCTTGGTTAGTGGTTTGCCTTGGCACAACCTAGGCAAAGATATACTCACCCCGCTTACCTAAGCTGACTTTATCATAAAGCCGCTAAATCTCAACTATCACCGCCTATTTACTGACAATGCAGGGCGGTTATGGCAAACTCATGTCATGACCGCCGCCCACCCATCCGACCCAACTGCCCCAAGCTACGCTGATTTATTAGCCCAAAACGCTCGGCTTCAACAGCAGCTTGACGCACAAAAACAACATTACCAACAGCAAGCAGCGCAACTCAAACAGCAATACCAACAACAAATGGACGCTCAAAGGCAGCAATACGAAGCTAAGCTTGCTCGCATTAACCAAGCGCTCACTGACGCCATCACCAAACAGCAACGTCTTATCCATCGGCTGTTTGGGCAAAAAAGCGAAGGCTTAACCCCCAAACAAGACCACCTAAACAAAGAAACCGCCTTAGAAGACCTTGCATTGCTTGAACAAGCCCATGACAACTTCCTAGCCAAGCTTAGCGATGACGAGCGAGCCAAACTGGTTGCTAGCAAGCCGATTAACACACACAACGATAGCACAGACATTCAATCCAAAAAGCCGACTCAGCCCAAACGACAAAAACGCATCGTTATTCCTGACAACCTTGACATTCACACTATCATCCACGAACCACCGTCAATTACCTGTGAGTGTGGCTGTCAAATGACGCAAATTGGCCAGGATGTTCAAGACAAACTTGGCTTTAAGCCAAAGCAGTTTTACCGTGAGCGTCATGTTTATCCTAAATACATTTGCCGTAACGCTGAGTGCAACCGTGAAAAGCTGGTTCAAGCCAAAACCGACGCCCAAATCATCGATAAAAGCGTTGCGACGCCTGCGCTACTGGCTCATGTGCTTATCAGTAAATACGCTGACCATTTACCCCTGTATCGCCAAAGCCTGATTTATCAGCGTAGTGGGGTATATTTATCTGATTCGACCTTAGCCGATTGGGTGGGATATAATACTCCCCGAAAACTAGACCAAAAATTCGTAGCAAATAAGATAGAATAGCCCTTAAGAAAAGAGGTCTATCTAATGACAAAAGTTCGTAAACGTCATAATGCTGAATTCAAAAGCAAAGTTGCTGTTGAAGCAATTAAAGAGCAAAAAACGATCAATGAGCTGACTGCTGAATACGGTGTTCATGCAACCCAAATCAGCAACTGGAAAAAGCAAGCCTTGGCTGTCATACCAACCGCCTTTAACACCAAACAGCAAGATAACGAACAAGCCCAGCAAGCCATTATCGATGAACTGCATCGGCAACTGGGGCAAGTCATTAGTGAGAGAGACTGGCTTAAAAAAAAGTCCTCACAGCTCACTTAGAGTCTCGTAAACAACTACTAGAGCCTGATAGTAAAGATTTTAGTACCCGTAAGCAATGTAAACTGCTTGGTATTAACCGCTCAAGCCTGTACTATCAGCCAAAGCCCATCAGCGAGCTTGATATCACCCTGATGAACCTGCTTGACGAACAATATACCAAAACCCCATTTTACGGGGTCAAACGCATGACAGCGTATTTGAGGCAATTAGGCTATCGTGTCAATCACAAGCGAGTACGCAGACTATTACGGCAAATGGGGCTAGATGCCATCTACCAGCGTCCTAACACCAGTAAACCCAATCCTGAGCATCAAGTTTATCCCTATTTGCTTAGGAATGTACCCATCACCCGCTGTAACCAAGTGTGGAGTACCGATATCACATACATTCGCCTGTCTAAAGGGTTTGTGTATTTGATGGCGGTGATTGATTGGTACAGCCGTTATGTTTTAGGTTGGTCGCTATCTACCACGCTTGAGGCAGATTTCTGCATTGATACGGTGGGTAAACTACTGCACAATGGGTTACGCTGTGAGATTTTTAATACGGATCAAGGCTCGCAGTTTACCAGTCCAAGATTTACCACGCCACTCATTGATTCGGGCATTGCTGTAAGCATGGACGGTCGCGGCAGGGCGTTGGATAATATCTTTGTAGAAAGACTGTGGCGATCAGTGAAATACGAATGTGTGTATTTACGCCAGTTTGATACGGTCAGTCAAGCCAGAGTTGGTTTGAAAGACTATTTTGAGTTTTACAACTATGAGCGATTGCATCAGTCGCTTGATTACCATACCCCTGCACAGGTTTATTTAGATAACAATAGTTCGGTTAATACTGTGCTTTATCAACCCAATTCTATCTTAATTTTGTGATTATTTGGTCTAGACATTGGGGAGTACCTTAAACCGACGAGCCTTTAACCTGTCAAGATGACGTTGCAAAATTGCTTGAAGACTTCGGTTTCGAAATCTCTCGCAGAGGCAAAGACAGTATCAGTATTAAAAACCCTGACCCCACCAAAAAAAATATAAAACTTAAAGGTGTCATTTATGAGCGAGACATCACCCAATCCATTATTAGCTACATTGCACAACGCACAGGCCCAAACCAAGCAGCAAATCCAATCCCAGCAGGCACAAGAGAAGACCAGCTTAGAACAGCAGAAACAATTTTTCCAAGCGAGCTTGAAAAACGTCGAGAACGATATTATCAGCGGTATGACGAAAATTTGCGAGCTGCTCGAGCAGTATCAAAAGAGCAGTCGAAGCTTAAGCGACAGTCATCTAAAGCAGCATCAAAGCTGGCTCAATCAGACCTGTCAGACCTTGGAGAGCGCCAAACAGGCCTTGCTTGGGATGTTGGAGCAAATGGATCAGCTCAAGCAGCAGACGAGCGACGATTATCAGCACATTCAAACTCACCTGACGGAGCAGGGCAATCAACTGCATCAAGCCATAACCAACGAGACACAAACCACCCTGCAGCATCACCAACAGCAGCAACAAACCCTACGGGCGCAGATGGAGGCGAATCATCAAGCGGATATCGAAGCTATCGAGGACAGCCAACAACAGAGCAGGGCGCTGATTGGGCAAATGGCACGCAACAAACTGCGCCTAGGAATCGTGATGGGCAGCCTATTGGGGGGATTGATACTGCTGATGCTGATTCTGACTCTGATGAATTACAGCCAGTACCAGGATTGGCAAGAGACCAAGATCTTGGTCGACCAAAGTCAAAAGGAATTGACCTTACTCAACCAACAAATCAATCGTACACCACTTCAATATCAAGCCCAAGCCCTTACGGATATCCAGGCGGTGTATGGTGGTGGTATCAATATCACTCCCAAAAATCCAAAAAACGCCGTGTGTCAGAACAACGGTTTTGGCTATCCGACTTTATTTATCAGCCAAAACCCGTATTACCGTCCCAATTAGAGAAAAATAACCATGCAACCCATTACCACCCAGCAACTCATTACCGAAAGCTTAAACAAGCTGTCGAGCGATTTGTACAGCCAAGTGAGCCAGACGCTCAACCAACTCAAAGAGCAGCAACCGCAGACAATCGACAAGATGGTACAAAAACATCTGGAATTGATGTTGCCCAGCTTATATCAACAACTGTTAGTACACCTCGACCAACAGATACAGCAAAAAACCCAGCAACACAACCAGCAAATCAACGAGTACTTGAACGAATTAGACAAGCTTCAGACCGCCGAGATAGAAACACTGAAAAAAGGACAAGAAGAATTTCAAAACTTGCAAGACAAGATCCAATCAACCTTGACCCGCTTGGATGTTATACAAATCGTCGACGAAAGCGAGTTCGAAAAGTCACTGACAGATTTAGAGGCTTCGATAAAGACATTACACAGCAGTATATCGCAGAGCAACAGCGAGCAGCAAAGCTTAGAAAGCTTAATCAGCGAGCTAGAAACGTTAAAAACGGATTTAGCGGACAAAGTGAGCGAATTGACAAAGTTGCAGTCGGATTTAACCAGTTACACAATGCAGTTAAAGCAATTATTGAGTTGATCATCAATTTACTCAAGCGATTATTTAATAGCCTAAGCAATCAATTTAGCAATGTGGTTAAAATCAATACTGAGACCAAGCAGCCATTATCGCCTCAACAGAAAACCGATTATGTTAATAGCCGTCCACAGAGTTTGGACTGGTATAATGAGCTCAAAGATGAAGTTAAAACGCTGCCAAAAGAGCGCAAAAATGATAACGTACCAAGATTTAGAATGAGATAATGTGAGACAAGAAAGATTGGTATTTAACATAATGAATGTTGGGAGTAGTAAAAAACTTATGCTCAGTATAGTTTGTGACTTTTTTATGGATAATAAGTTATTACAGAAGGGTGGCTAAACGACTATTTCTTTAAAAGATGGATTTAGAAAAATTTTAAATGTAGAAACCCAAAACTATGTTTGGGTTTCTAATAAGAGATAAAATAATCAACAAAAATTATATTATACGATTTTACAAGCCTCCTCAAAAGCCAATCTTGGCAAGCGTGAATACTGTTTCTCTTTTTCACCGTAGCCTATATTAATTAATAGATTAGATTTCCACTGAGTACCTGCTAGGAAGGTGGCATCAACCACATTGATTTGAAAGCCAGACATCGGGCCTGTATCGAGTCCCAAGCTACGACAAGCCATAATCAAATAAGCCGCTTGCATCGAGCTGTTACGAAAGGCGGTCTCTTTTGCCATCTCGGGGCTAGAGGTAAACCATGATTTAGCATCGGTATGGGGGAATAGTTGAGGGAGTTTTTCGTAAAAAGATTCATCATAGGCGACAATTACAGTGACAGGGGCATTCATGGTTTTTTCAACATTCCCTGAAGACAGAGCAGGTTTTAATCTTTCTTTGGCTTCGGCAGATTTGACAAAGACAAAGCGAGCGGGCGAACAATTAGCCGATGTTGGACAGAGCTTTACCAAGTCATAAAGTTGTTGCAATATCTCATCTGAAACTGGTTTGTCTTGCCAATGGTTGAATGTTCTAGCTTGATGAAATAATTGATTTAAACTTTCATCGCTAAGACTTTGATTATATACAGACATTTTTTTATCCTTTTTCTATTTGGTTAGGTTAAAAGTTAACTAGATTAAAAATTTTAAAATTGTTTGATTCATCATCGCTGCTTGGGTGACGGTGCTAGCATGACCGCCTGTCGCCATCAGGTTAAATTTGGCATGGGGCATATTTTGAGTCAGTGATAGGCCCCGTTGCCAAGGCACTAAGGTGTCATCGGCATTGCTTATCACTAAAGTTGGATGATTGACGGTTGCTGCGGTTGTTTTGGGTTGGTAGGCTTTTAAGGAGTTTAAGCGAGCCAGAACATTGGGTATGGGTGCGAATTTTACAATGGCTTGATTTTCTTGTTCGGTTAAAATTTGGGCATTTTCTGAAATCCACTGCGGTGGGTATAAAAAAATGGCTTGGGCCTTAACATATGCCCCAATACCTGTATGCTCAAGTAAACTTTGACGTAAGTTAAAACATTTTAGGGTATAAAAATCGAGTTCATCCCAAGGATTGAGCAAAACCAATTTTTCTAATAATTGAGGCGCTTGGGCTGCGACCTCTAATCCAATAAAAGCACCGAGTGCATGACCGACAAAATGACAACTGGATAAATTGTTACACTTTAAAATGTCAACAAGTTCAGTCGCTAAATCTTTGAGCTGATAGTTAGAAGACAATAACTCGCTATCTTGCTGCACGCCTTGTTGGTCATAACATAACACCTGAAAATGTTGGGTAAAAAAGTCAATTTGCGGTTGCCAAAAATTCGCATGACCGCCTAAACCAGAGCTAAAAACCAGCGTTTTTGTAATAGATTTATCGTTACAGGGAAAAATTTCTACTGTCATACATTCTTGCCTTTATCCATTTTTAATGCCTAATCAACTAAAAATGAACTATTCAAGAATCATACCAATACTAACGTGGGTGAAAACACCTTTGCTAAGGGATTAAACTATCAACCAATAATTGAAAGCTGGTTTGTTTTGCCTCAGTGGTAAATTTTTTATTGGATAAAGTCTTACCCACGACGGCGTCAGTCTGCACAGCAAAATCCGCATAATGCTGGGTTACCGCCCAAATATGAAAAATAAGATGATAGGGAGAGACGGCTTTTAGTTTCCCTTGTTCTATCCATGTCTCGATGACCTGAACCTTTTGCTTAACCAGTTTTTTAAGTGGTCCTTTTAATACGTTCATCAAATGCGGGGCTCCCTGCATAATTTCTAGGGCATATAGCCTTGAAGATTCGGGGTTATTTTTGGATAGCTCATATTTGACGGCAATATAATTTTTCAAAGCCTCTTTTGGTTCTGCTTTGGTTTCCAGTCCAGCAAGTGGCGTTAACCATTCTGTCAACACATCTTCTAAAACGACAACATATAAATCTTCTTTATTATCAAAATAATACAATAAATTAGACTTTGACATATTGGCTTTTTTGGCAATCGTTTCAATGCGGGCTCCATTAAGCCCCAATTGAGAAAATTCGACCAAGGCAGCTTGTAAAATCTCTTTGCGTTTGAGGCTTGTTTTATCAGTTTCTGGATTGATTGCGTTTTTCATAACAATTGCCTTATTCGTTTAAATCTTAAGCTTTGTTTGCCGATTGATAACAACATTATCTGTTAAATTTCACCAAAAAATCACCTTTACCTTGCACCTGTTTGAAGCATATGCACAAATATGATGAATGAATTTGACCATTTGGTCAAATTTAAATTTTATAAAATTTATATAAAATATTGATTTTAATAGTATTAAATATTGGCACGCTAAATGCAATAGAGAAAATATGAGAAATTTTGATTTCATAATTTTTTTCATAACCCCAAAATTCATTTATACAAGCATTCTTAGAAGAAGGAAGGTAACAATATGAAAGTAGGTATCTTTTGTCCGATTGGTAACAACGGTTGGCTTATTTCAAAAAATGCACCACAGTACAAACCTACGTTTGAATTAAATAAAGAAATCGTACAACGTGCTGAACACTATGGCTTTGATTTTGCCCTGTCGATGATTAAATTGCGGGGCTTTGGTGGCGAAACCGAATTTTGGGATTATAACTTAGAAACCTTTACCTTGATGGCAGGTTTAGCCGCCGTCACCTCAAAAATAAAAATCTACGCAACTGCCGCAACGCTAGTCATGCCACCTGCGATTGTCGCTCGTATGGCGTCAACCATTGATTCGATTTCAAATGGACGTTTTGGTTTGAATGTGGTAACAGGTTGGCAAAAACCTGAATATAGCCAAATGGGTATGTGGCCAGGGGAGGAGTACTTTGGCAAACGCTATCAATATTTATCCGAGTATGTCCAAATTTTAAGACAACTGTTTGAAACAGGGCAGTCTGATTTTAAAGGCGAATTCTTTAACATGGATGATTGCCAAGTCAAACCTATGCCACAAGCGGACATGAAAATCATTTGTGCAGGTCAATCCGATGATGGTTTAGCCTTCTCAGCAAAATATGCCGATTACAACTTTGTGTTTGGTAAAGGCTTAAATACCCCAACTGCTTATGCACCCATTAATGACCGCTTAAAAGCCCAAACCGATAAAACAGGTCGTGATGTCTCGACTTATGTACTGTTTATGGTCATCGCCGATGAAACGGATGAAAAGGCTCAGGCTAAATGGCAAAGCTATAACGAAGGGGCAGATATGGAAGCAATTGCTTGGTTACAAGACCAAGGTAGCAAAGATAAGACTTCGGGCAGTGATACCAATATTCGCCACATGGCGTCAAGCGTGTCGCCTGTCAATATCAATATGGGTACGCTGATGGGTTCATACGAGAAAGTCGCCAGTATGCTCGATGCAATCGCTGAAATTAAAGGCACGGACGGTATTCTTTTGACTTTTGATGATTTTATCCAAGGCGTTGAGGACTTTGGTACTCGCATTCAACCTTTGATGAAAAGTCGCATTGATGTGGATAGTCCAATTGCTAGTCAAGTCAGCAAATCAGTGGCTTAAGGAGCAATAAAATGAATTCTGAATCTATCGTTTGTGCAAATTTTACTTCAGAAACTGCACCTGTGTTAAAAGCTGAGCCAGAGTCTATCAAACTAGATCCAGCCCAAACGGCTCTCATCATTGTCGATATGCAAAATGCTTATACCAGTATGGGTGGCTATTTGGACTTGGCAGGGTTTGATGTGTCTAAGACCACCCCTGTCGTTGCCCAAATTAAAAAAGCCATTGATATTGCTCATAAAGCAGGTATCCAAGTTATCTTTTTTCGTAATGGTTGGGATGAGAATTATGTGGAAGCAGGCGGTGAAGGCTCACCGAACTTTCATAAATCAAACGCCCTAAAAACCATGCGACAAAAACCAGAACTCAATGGCAAGCTGTTGGCAAAAGGTGGCTGGGACTATGATTTAATCGATGAGTTGTCGCCCAGTAAAGATGATATTGTTATTGATAAACCCCGTTATAGCGGTTTTTACAATACCAGTCTCGATAGCATGTTGCGTGTCCGTGGTATCCGTAATTTAATTTTTACAGGCATTGCCACCAACGTTTGTGTTGAATCCACCTTGCGAGACGGCTACTTTTTAGAGTATTTCGGCATTTTATTGGATGATGCGTGTTATCAAGCAGGCCCTCGTGAAGCCCATGACGCCACACTTTACAACGTCAAAACCTTTTTTGGTTGGGTGAGTAATGTCGCAAATATGGAATCCTGTTTTCCATAGAAAATAAATAAAATCAATTATTAACAAATAAACAACTCAATATAAGGAATTTTATCATGGCAAAAACAGTCATTATCCCAGAAGGCACTGGCAAACCATTAGCACCCTATGTACCTGCTACCAAAGCAGACAATATTGTGTATGTATCAGGGACGCTTGCGTTTGATGAAAACAATAACGTGGTGCATGTTAGTGATGCGGCAGCTCAAACCCGTCATGTATTAACCACGATTCAAAAAGTGATTGAAACAGCAGGCGGCACAATGGACGATGTGACTTTTAATTCTATTTTTTTAAAAGACTGGGCGGATTATGCAGCGGTTAATACGGTATATGCCGAATTTTTCCCAAATGACAAACCTGCTCGTTTTTGTATTCAATGTGGTTTAGTTAAACCTGATGCGTTAGTCGAAATCGCTTCTATTGCCCATGTTGGCTAAATAACTTTAACTAAAGGTGGCTTTGACCGAAGGTGTTGTCAATTAATCATCTAGTGTAAAAAATTACCGCTTTAATCTTAACCCAAGCATAGCAATCACCCATTTCTATGCTTGGTGTGCAGGGGAGACACCATGAATTCATTAAATATTGAAAAAGCTTTGGGTGGTACCGCTAGAATTAAGAGTGATTCAACCCAGTTATTAAAACCCAAACTGAATGAAACCCAGCAAAATTATCGTAATGCAATGAGTAATTTAGCAGCTGCGGTAAATATTATTACAACGGATGGTGCTGCTGGTAAGGCCGGATTTACCGCTTCCGCGGTATGTAGTGTGACCGATACGCCACCCACCTTGTTAGTGTGTCTGAATAAAAATGCCTCTGTTTATCAAACCTTTAAAAATAACAAAGTGTTGTGCGTGAATACCTTGGCGTTAGAACATAAAGAGTTGAGTAATCTGTTTGGTGGTAAAACGCCCATGCTAGAACGTTTTGCTCAAGGTAATTGGACGACCTTAACAACAGGCTCACCTGTACTTGAAGATGCTATTTTATCCTTTGACTGTGAAGTTAAAGCCATTAACACGGTCGGTACGCACGATATTTTCATCTGTGAAGTGGTGGATATTCGACATAAACCTGAATCGCAAAGCTTGGTTTATTTTAACCGAGATTATCATCAATTAAGTAAAGTCAATCATTAGCTACTTAACTCAAACATAGGGGGCAATATGGAAAATTGGTTTGTAAAATGGCGACCTTATCAAGGTAATATCGAGACGACACCTGTCAAGATTGATGAATATTTACCCATGGGTAAAAATATCATTTTAGGAGCTCAGCACGCTTTTGCTATGTTTGGTGCGACTATTCTTGCACCCTTGCTAATGGGGTTTGACCCAAGCTTAACCATGATGATAACAGGCTTTGGCACGATTTTGTTCTTTTTAATAACAGGCGGCCATGTACCTAGCTACTTGGGTTCAAGTTTTGCCTTTATTGGGGCGGTTGCTGCGGCAACAGGTTATAGTGGTACAGGGGCTAACCCGAATATTGAACTGGCATTGGGCGGTACCATCGTTTGTGGCATTTTATATGCCATTGTCGGTTTGATTGTTATGAAAACGGGTACAGATTGGATAGAGCGACTGATGCCACCTGTGGTGACGGGTGCGATTGTGATGATTATTGGCTTGAACTTAGCCCCTGTTACAATCAAGAGTGTGTCAGGCAGTAATTTTGATGCTTGGATGGCATTAGTGACCGTGCTTTGCATTAGCTCAGTAGCGGTATTTACCAAAGGTATGGTACGTCGACTGTTGCTATTGGTGGGTTTGGTAGTTTCTTATATTATTTACTTTTTGGTCGCCAATGTGATGGGACTCGGTAAACCCATTGACTTTGCACCAGTTGCCAATGCGGCTTGGTTTGGTTTACCAACTTTTCATCATCCTGTGTTTCAAACCAACGCTATTTTGATGATTGCCCCTGTGTTTATTATTTTGATTGCTGAAAATTTAGGGCATTTTAAAGCCGTTGGTGCAATGACAGGACAAAATATTTCACCTTACATGGGTCGAGCATTTTTAGCGGATGGGGTATGTACCACGCTTTCTGCCTCAATAGGCGGCACAGGTATGACCACTTATGCGGAAAATATTGGCGTTATGGCTGCCACCAAAATTTATTCTACCGTGGTATTCGTGATTGCAGGGGTGTTTGCTATTTTATTGGGCTTATCACCGAAATTTGGTAGCTTGATTAGCACGATTCCTGTGGCGATTTTAAGCGGTGCGTCGATTGTGGTATTTGGTTTGATTGTGATTGCAGGGGCAAGAATTTGGCTAAATGCCCATATCGATTTTAGTAAAAATAGCAATATGTTTGTCGCTGCCGTACCAATTATCATGGGTACAGGTAACTACTCACTACATATTGGTAGTTTTGATTTGGGCGGTATCGGTACCGCAACCTTTATTGCTATTTTGATGAATGTACTTTTCAGTTTTTCAAAAGAAGAGCCTGCTATCAATAGTACAAGTGATACCAAAAACATTGAATCGACTAATTGGAATGCTGAACCAGCATTGAGTGTCACTAAAACTCACTAGGGGGCTTCTTGGAGTTATTCAATAAACAAAATAATTCATGATAAAAATAGGTATGAATAAAAACTTAAGGTAAGGCATTTGTTAATGCAATGTCTTACCCATAGATATACGATAAAGGTAATATAAAATGAACACGATTGATGAGATTATTCAAGATATTAAACAAGGAAAAATGGTTGTTATTTTGGATGATGAAGACAGGGAAAATGAAGGCGATTTGGTGATGGCGGCATCTTGTGTCAGACCAGAGGATATTAACTTTATGATTACTCACGCTCGAGGACTTGTGTGCTTGACCTTAACCCCTGAACAATGTTCTAAATTAAACTTACCTTTGATGTGCCGAAATAATCAGTCGCAATTTAGTACCAATTTTACGGTTTCGATTGAAGCAGCCAAAGACATAACCACTGGTATTTCTGCTCTTGATAGAGCAAAAACCATTCAAGCAGCCGTCTCACCCAATGCAAAAGCAACAGATGTGGTGAGTCCAGGTCATATTTTCCCTATCATGGCAAAACCCAATGGTGTACTGCAACGTAATGGGCATACCGAAGCAGGCTGTGATTTAGCAAGATTGGCTGGATTACACCCATCTGCCGTCATCGTTGAAATCATTAAACCTAATGGTGAAATGGCTCGGCGTGACGATTTGATAGCATTTGCCAAAAAACACGATTTGAAAATAGGCACGATAGCTGATTTGGTCAAGTATCGTAAACGTGAGGAAATAAGTACGTTTAGTCATAAGCAAACAAATATGACTCACTATGCAGGTAGTCGCCTTTATTGTTAATTTCATAATAATTTACAGATCTAAAGTTTACTTTTTTTAACCTAAAATCACTTACTTGAGTACTGATAGAATTAAAATATGTGAGAGAAAATATGAATATTTTAGTTACGGGCGTAACAGCAGGGTTTGGTAAAGCAATTGCTGAATTACTTATTTCAAAAGGTCATACGGTTATTGGAACGGGTAGACGCCAAGAAAAATTGGATGAAATCAAATCTCAATTGGGTGATAACTTTATCCCAATGAATTTTGACATATCCGATTTAGCAGCGACAAAAAATGCTTTACAAAGCCTGCCAAAACATTTACTCGCCAATATTGATGTTCTTATTAATAATGCAGGGCTTGCTTTAGGATTAGAGCCAGCGGACAACGCAAATTTCAATGATTGGCAAAGAATGATTAATACTAACGTATTGGGATTGGTTCATCTTACCCATCAGATTCTCCCCTTTATGACAGCTAAAAACAGCGGATATGTCATTAACATCGGCTCTACAGCAGGTAATCATCCCTATTTTGGGGCAAATGTGTACGGAGCGACTAAGGCATTTGTTCGACAGTTTAGCCTAAATTTGCGAGCTGATTTGGTTGGTAAAAAAGTGCGTGTGACTAACTTAGAGCCTGGCTTGTGTGGTGGTACAGAGTTTAGTAATGTACGTTTCAAAGGTGATGATGACAAAGCATCTGCTGTGTATGAAGGTGTGGAGTATATCCAACCAACTGACATTGCCAATATTGTAGCATGGCTGGTTGAACAACCTGAGCATCTAAATGTCAACGAATTAGAACTTATGCCTACTGCCCAGACCTTCGCAGGGCTGACTGTTGTTAAAGATTTATGAGTCAATAGAATCCTTAGTATTGAAGATAATTTAAAAGAACAACACCGATAATGGAATTTAATAAACTTTACTTTATAAATAGTTAAATGTTTGTGAGATTAAAGTTTGACAGGCATTTAATTTTTGAAATTTAGAATTTTTCTTTTGTAAATATTTGGTTTTAAATAAATTATTTAACATAAAATAAATTGTGCGAAATTATAGATGAAGCTATTAAGCGTTACAAACCAATTCTAGCCACTGTTTTAATTCATCTAAATCAAATGCAATTGCGCTATAGCTCAAACAAAGTAAACTTTCAGGTAAAAAGTCATCAAATTTTTCAAGAGACTTTAGCGGCACTTGTTTTGCTAGCTGTTCAGCGGTTGGCAGTCCCTGCCTTAATATACGTTTTAAACACCTTTGGATTTCAGCGGCAGAAATTTTATCTTCATCATTTGCAGATTTACGTATATCAATTACACCACCATCATTACCAACCATATAACCAGATTGCGCTAGTAACGCGACCAAGGCATTATTTGCTTTATCACCTAACCAAGTAAAAATATAAACCGTTGAGCCTGCTTCAATTAGCCAATTGTTATTCAAACCAAGTTGGTAAAAATTCTCGATACTTTCGTTGAATAATTCTTTAGCAGTTGGATTAATATAATCCCTTTTTTCCCCATTTACCACAATGCAGTAATCCCGCTGCATAAAAATTTTCAGCATCTCTTGACGAACAATTGTATGCACACTTAGACTACCACCGCCAAATAAAGGCGGAACACCCCCTTTAGCACGTTCAACGATGACAATTCTTTTGTCACTATCAATGAATGTTACTAACCACTTTCTACCCCCAAAAACAATATATTGCTGTTCAACAATCATTGAATCAATAGGGAGCGTACCTAAAGGTTTACCTTGATAAATGATTTGATATTCTTCAGGTGTTTTAAAGGCGGCATAAAAACTATAATGGCTAGTTAGTTTTTCACCAACGATACCAAGCGTTATTTCACCACTGCCAAGTTGAGTTATCAGTTGCATTTGACCCATATGAGTCAGTAATTGTTTAAAGTGTTGCGTATTAATGTTTTGGAATATGCCTAATTGGCAAAGTAATCTATAAAGTTGCTCCGCTCGAATACCGCCCCACTGAGCAATGGTGGCTAATATCTGATGAATTAGGGTAGAGAAATGGTATAGTGATGTATCAGCGGGTTCATACCATTGATTAATCAATAAGCGAACCATAGCCAGTGATTGAATTAAACCCAAACGTAGACGGTCTGGGATAGCGGTATCTACGGTAATCTCACGCTCAGAGATTAGCATCCTAAGTTTTGCAGGGTCGCCCCGTCGCCCTGCACGACCCATACGTTGACGTAAGCTGGCAACCGAGTGTGGGGGCGTAACTTGTATGACAGAATCTACTTTACCGATATCAATACCCAGCTCAAGCGTCATGGTACAAAGTGCGGTGGTTGGAATTTTTTCTTGTTGCAGCCGATGCTCAAGCGTCTCTCGCAATTCTTTTGCTAAAGAACCATGATGTGGAAAAAATTCATTGGGTACATGGTTCACTTCACACATATCACTTAGCTTGGCTGATAGATACTCAGTTCTACCACGACTATTGGCAAACACCAAATGATTGCCTTTACGACAGAATTTATATAAGTCAGAAATCAGTAAATCTGGGTCTTCTATAATTGCTTCGGATGTATTTTCAGCAAATTTGTCTAAAGAAATCGGAAGGATTTGTTGAGTATTTTCTGATGGATTTAGCTCTCTAGTAGGCTCTTTGATGAGATAACCACGCACTTGTAGCTGAAGCTGACTAGATGTTTTGTCGTCTTTGATTGTTTTACATGGGAAATACTGATTTTGGTTGGGACGCAAAATATCAGGAATGGCTTCTAAATTACCTAATGTTGCACTTAAGGCGACTCTAGGGATTGGTCTATCCAAGCGTCCCAGTAGATGCTCTAAACGAGTGAGCAAGGATAATAACTGTTGTCCCCGCTCCATACCGATGAAAGCATGAAATTCATCAATACAAATATACGTTAAATTGGCAAATGCTGTTTTTACCCAACCAGATTGGCGCATCATTAACGATTCTAGCGATTCTGGGGTGATAAGTAATATACCACTTGGATTTCTTCTCAGTTTGCCTTTATGACTCTGTGAGCTATCCCCGTGCCATGGCGTGACAGGGATTTGGGTGATTTCAGATAAGCTCTCTAAACGGCGATATTGGTCATTAATCAAGGCTTTTAATGGACTGATATATAAAATACCAATGCCCTCTTGATTATCAACAATAGCGGAGCAAGCAGGCAAAAAGAAGGCTTCAGTTTTTCCCGAGGCAGTTGATGCACTGATAAGTACGTCAGTATTCTTCGAGAGAATAGGGTCAATCGCATCCTGTTGGATGGGACGTAAATCTGACCAACCCTGTTTAAAAATCCATTGCTGAATCCGTCTATCAAGGCATTGATACGATGACATGGCTATCTCTATCTTCTAGCATCACAGTTTAAAGTCAGCAAAATCATCATCCAAATCTTCATCATCAATCGCTATATCCATATCCGAAGGCTTTTCTTCTTCAATATGGATATCGCCAACTAATTGTTGCCAACTGATTTGTGGGTTTTGTTCAATCACGGCTAACATATCCAAAAATGCTTTAATGGTATTGCGAGGGGTTCTAAAATACGCTTCACCAATGGTTTGTTGGCAATGAGCTAAAAACTGCTGAATCGCTTCATCAGGCACTAAATAGTTGCCTTCATCGCCTTCTGCAAAGACATGACGGATGTTTTTTAACAATATATAGAGTTCTTCGGGTGTTAAATTGGCTAAATGCAACGCAGGCGATGAGTAATCAATCACTCCTGCTTGCTTGGCAAAGTTATTTTGTGCCAAACGAGATTGTAAGGCTTCATAGCTATATAGTCCTTTTCGAGGGTCAAGTAAAAATTCAGGCGTACCACCGAGCAAAAGCCCTAAGTGCTCGGCAGTGCCTTGCAAACAGTCATTAAGCATACGCAGGATTTGCTCATAGTTTGACATGCGAGCCTGGCTACTGTTTAATTTATAAAGATTGACCATTTCATCAAGATTGACTAATAACCCTGCATAACCCGCTTGACGCACAAATAAACTTAATAACTTTAGACTGTCATAAAAAGAGTTGTCTGAGATAATAGTACGCACACCCAAGTCGTTTTTGGCATCGGTTTTAGTTGTGTATTCGGCTCTTAGCCATTTGATGGCATTATTTTTAAGGATTTCATTATCCTGCTCATGACCATACCAGTAGGCTTCAATCACTTGAGCGAAATCGTAACCGCCGACCATGTCAGTTAAGGCGTTTAATCGTTGTTGAATGACTTGAGCGACATTTTGCCCTTGGCTATCGGCTTGTTTGCGTGCTTCGGTAATAAATTTCTCAACGACGCTGGTTAAAGCATTGCCATCGGGTTTATTACGAGTGGCAAGATTTTTCATGAGCTCAGCGTATAGATTGCGAGCTTGTCCTGCAGAAGCATGCAGACGGCGGTCGGGTGATAAATCAGCATTGACCGTCACCAGTTTTCGCTCAAGGGCAATGGTACGAATCACGCTTAAAAAAAACGTTTTGCCAGAGCCATATTCACCAATAATCAAGCGAAATGCCGAGCCACCGTCTGCAATACGGTCAATATCTTTGATGAGTGCTGATAGCTCATTGACTCGTCCGACTTGAATGTGCTGAATGCCAATCTTTGGGGTGACCCCTGATTTTAACGATTGGATAATGGCATCTCGTTCTTTACTGCGTATACGTTTTTCGCTCATAGGGTGTCCTTCATTTTTAGTGTAACAGTGCTTGTAATTCTTCAACGATCTCAAAATCAATATAAATCATTTCTTCAGCATCAATGACAGGGGCATCAACGCTGTCGTAAGCCCAATCATTTAACACTTCAATGACCGCATCAGGCATCATATTGGCAGGTCTACATAACTCGGTAAATTCTTCATATGACCATTTTTCTTTGGTGATGAGTTGTTGGAATAATTGTTCATAACTGCTCTCAAGCCCGTTAGCATTGTAGGTTTGGTTAGCATGGAGAGGTTTACTAGTCGATTCTGGTTGAGGTATCGCCTCTTCACTGTCTTGGCTAGCAAAGATTTGGGCCAGTAGAGTTTGAGCGTGTAAGGTATCTTGCTCATGTTTGGCTAATACATCCTGATTAATCACCCCTGCCTGTGGCATTTTAGCCTGCTCATTGAGAGTGGTTTCAGCACTTCCAGATGTATTAGTTTGCATTTGGTGGATATCACTGGTCAGTTGTGATTTGTCAAAACCTAAACTGGTATAAAGTTTCTCTAATCGTTTGATTTTTGCGTTATCGACTTGACCTTCTGCCATTGCAATACGCAAAATATAACGTTTGACAATGTTTAAAGCATTAGTAGGCAATGCGGTCAGACGAGATTTTAAACCTTGGGCATTATTGGGTGTATTCAGTTGCCAAAGTAAATAAGCTCTTAAGCTCATTTTTTCATTGTCAGTTAAACGTTGTTGTTGGTCAATTAGACTGACCACCGTCAGCACTTCTTTTTCTGACACTTGATTATCGTTTACAGCAACCAATGCCCCGATTCTAAGCATCACAACGACTTGGTTAAAAGTAGTACTTGGTTTGATAAAATCTGGCATAGGCTGATATAGCACGATATAACCGTCAGTCTTAAGTTTTTGTTGGTGTAAATTGACATCGGGCGCAATGGCAAAACCTGCCTTATTGGCTATGGCGTGCATAAAATCAAAGTCTTTTTTGCCAAGCGTTTGGGGTAAATCTCTTCCCACATGATCCCAAAAATCCGACACCCAAACCAATCCCTCTTGTTCCTCAATCATTTGCTGTGCCCATTGACAAAATTTTCGTAGAATGGGCTGTTGATTAGCGTCGATGAGTTCCTCGGGCAT
Source organism: Moraxella sp. K23 (assembly GCF_041154765.1). NCBI lineage: Bacteria > Pseudomonadati > Pseudomonadota > Gammaproteobacteria > Moraxellales > Moraxellaceae > Moraxella > Moraxella sp. K23. The sequence continues at coordinate 47,827 of NZ_AP031596.1, read as the reverse complement.
CAATAGCAAAGCCGATAAATCAGTTCTTTGGCTACCTTCTTTTGCTAAATAACGACTGAGGGGATTTAACAACTCAGTACAGTCATCAGCGATTTCAGCCAGTCTTTTGACAGGAGTCGTAAGTCTGCTAGGGTCTGGCAAGTCACCCACATTAATATTGACACTTTGCATGAGTCTGCTAGCAGGACGGTAATCAAATTTAAGGCGGGTTTTATTTTCGCTGACTTCAAGCCCTCTGCCAAAAGCTTGTTGGTATCTGTGGTTAAATAATTGCTTAAACTCAGTTTCACAGCGTCTTGCGGGCGTTTTTAACGAATAGTTTTCTGAGAACTTCAGCCATGCTAAGGCCAATGAAGCAGGAATAGGGCGTTTTTCTACGACCGTCTTGGCTAATTCAAACCGAAATGATTCGGCATTCATATTCTCGTCATCTTCACTCTCGTCCACGGAAAATAAATGCGGACGGCTAAACTGCATGAGCGTTAAGAAGTTGGTAGCATAGTATTTAAACGACTGGTTATGGCTGTAAATCGCTAATAGACGCTCGACTTCCTCATAAATTTGAGCAAATTCATCAATGCTTACGTTATCATTCTCTAAATTGGTGATAATCCGATACTCAAGTCCATAAAAATAGATGAATACATAACCGATTGGCATATTAGGATAGTCCCGTTTTGACGCCAACCAATCTAAATAAACGCCTTTGCATTGTGGAGATAGTTCTACGTAACTCGGCCAATAGCCTAGCGTATCATCTTGATAGACGTTTTGAGAAGACACTGTAAAATTTGTATGTCCACTCACCCCCATATTATTAATTAATAATGAAGGTTCAATAGTAAACCGCCTACTTCTTGGCATTGACCAAGTATGATAAATCAAGCCTTTTCTAATCGTTCGACCTTGGATGGTTAAAGAAGCGTCGTATGTTAACCATTGAGCTTGAGATTGTGGTTCACTGCGAGTCGGTCGGGGATAAATTTGAACAGGCATGGCATTGAATTCGTTGAGTTGGTTGAGCTGAGATTGCTGATGTGTAGAATGCGGTGAAATTGTAAAATTGGCAAAATCATCATCATGCATAATTGGCTGAGGAGGACTATTTGAATTAATTGCCCTTAAAGCATTATTGTGCTGATTTCCCGATGCATGTTGATTCCCTAGGTTTTTTAGGAACTCACTACTCTTGGCGATTAAAATTTTTAGTTTTTGCATAGTAGATTAAAAGCTATCCGTAAATTTAATTTTTTGGGAGCTATCTTAATAAAGATTCACATGCGCTCAATATTATTTCGACTCAAATTTATCTATAAAATATATCACTTTTTAAGTTGGATATTTTTCCTTAATTAATTCATTTTTAAGTTTCTAAAAAAATATGATGATTAAAGCATTAAAAGGGGTTAGCACAGAAAACGGAAAAAATAGGGCAGTAAGGACTTTTGTCGAGTATTTTTAAGTATCCTTTACTTGTCTAAAAAACGTCGGTTTTTTGGTCACTTCCATTTAGACGAAGGACAGGGGCAAACTGCCCCTATTTTTGTCAATTAACTTGTATATTAAATAGCGTCTAATAAACCCTGTAGTGGTATAACAAACCTAGACAGTTAATAAGAGATTATAATGCCTTAAGTAGAGGGATAATCTCATGACAAAAGTAAGAAATCAATACTCAGCAGAATTTAAACTTGAACTCGTGAAACTGATTGAAGAGCAAGGACAGAAAGTTCCTGATGTTGCCAGTCAATACAATGTTGGCAAATCAACTTTGGAAAAGTGGCTTAAACGCTACCGAGCAGAACAACAAGGCAACCCATTAGTCAAAGGCAACGCCCTAACAGAAGAACAACGAGAAATACAGCGACTAAAAAAAGAAATCACCCAGCTTAAACTAGAGCGAGATATTTTAAATGAGGAGGGATAAGCGAAGCACTAAGGTACTCCCCAATGTCTAGACCAAATAATCACAAAATTAAGATAGAATTGAGTTGATAAAACACAGGATTAACCGAACTATTGTTTAAATAAACCTGTGCAGGTGTATGATAATCGAGCGACTGATGCAACCGCTCATAATTATAAAACTCAAAATAGTCTTTCAAACCAGCTCTAGCTTGGCTAACGGTATCAAACTGGCGTAAATACAATACTGCATGTGAGTTTTTTGCATCAAGAGAATTATATAGTTCGTTTATGCTATTAATCTGCTTTAGAGAATTATTTTCAAAGACTTTATCAAAGATAGACATGTTTTAAATTACCATTTTTAAATTCATAAACTAAAAAATTTTGAAACTCTAAAACTACTTTTTTTACATAGTTCACTTTGATTATCGCGCAAATTGACGGAATTCCTTAGATTTTAATATGATTCAAGTTCTGTGCTAATCTATGTAAGAAATGTCATATAGTGCTAATAAGAAAGTTATTTCGAGTTATAGAAATCATCAATCCATGACCTAAGTTGTTTATTTAAGCAGTCTTGGACTTCGGAAATAACAACTAAATTTGGATTATATAATGCGTAATATGCCCCATATTTTTCATGAAAGCCACCTATATTTTGAACTTTGCCTTGATAGCTATTTTCTCTTAATAAATCAAGATATCCGTTGTGCCAATGTTCGATTGCTAAATTATTTAATATCTGAAGTTACGCACCGCTAATAACCTTAAGCTGGGCAAAAGCCGACTGATTAGCGGAGACGAGTAACTTTAAACGCAAAGCGAAATGATTTAACTTGGTTTTGATTTTCAAACACTCAAGCTTAAACACCGCATACGTGGCTAAAAACATATGATTAAACCGAGCCCTTTGGCTATGAGCAGGCGACTTACCCAAATTGGCATTTTGCTTTAACGACTTATGATACACTTCAACCTGCCATCGTTTTTGATAGCCGTTGATAAATTTATCCTTGTCGCATTGCAAATCTGAGCATACCAGATATAACACCCCTGTAGAATCGTCCTTGTTTGTAAAGACTCGGCGTAATAACAAGACTTCATCATGATAGTCATTTAAAAAGCCGCGAACAGGGGTATTATCGGGTAGATTAGATTCATCAATACGTACAAAGTTACCTTTTTCTCTATCATCCGGGGTTAAAGCCACCAAGCGATTTGACTTTAACGCAAAGATGAAATGCTTGTTAGCTTTACGAATATGTTTGAATGTCGCTTTGGCTGAAAACCAAGAATCGGCTAATACATAGTCGAATTTGACTTGGTTTTTGATTGCCCTATCAAACATATCAAGCAGTCGCTGATTTTTGGTTTTATCACTTTTACGTTTAACGTTGCCTTTGTCATCGGTAAAGACATTGGATTTGGTAATGATGTCAAAGCTTAAGGGTATGTCGATATCTTTGCGATGATACAGACAGTTAAGCAGGTTAATGCCTTTAACATTTTTGTTTTGAGTGTGGTCGTAGTGCCAGCAGTTGATGTCGTCGACGCTTGTGTGCGGTTTGGGCTGTATGGTATCATCAAAGATGAGATAGCCGATGGCATTGGGTGTGGCATTTTCATGCTGTCTTAGCATGGGTTTAATCAGTTGCCATTGTTCTTTGGCGGCGAGTGTTTCACTGTTTAGAAAGCGGGTGATGCTGTCATGGTAGATGCTCCCTTGTAGTAGATTGGCAAGTCCTGTGGCGGTGGTTTGCCCAAAACTTGCAATGAGGTAGTCGCTGTAGAGTTCTATCATGTCTTTGTTCATTTGTTTACTCTCGCTGACTGCTTTTTTTGTTATGATAGCGCTTTTTTAAAGGGCTGCGTAACTTCAGTTAATATTTTATCAAACTCTGTAACATAGCCGATTGTTTCAAGTTTATTTATAGCAGTTATGATATCTTGTTGTGAATTAGCTAAGGAAATTTCCATGTTATTCATTATTAAATCCTATTTATGAAAATTTATTGAGTTATTGAGAGTAACAAATCAAGTTAAGTAAGAGAAATTTCATTTTACTTTTTCAGAATTACTAAGTTAATAGTTTATTAACTTACCTGCCTTATAAGGATTTTAAAGTTATCAAAGATTCTAGCGATAACTTGTTCTTTTGGTTCATTCCAAAGCTTAGATAAATTATCCATCACTGGCATAACTTCGCCAGGAAAAATTGGCTGATTTTTATTTTTAATAAATGGGCCATCAGTTTCAGTGATGATTCGATTTTTGGGAATTTTGCTGACGAGCTGTTTTCCTTTGTTGGTTGAAAGCATCCTTTGATTTACTGAAAACCAACAGCCATTAGCTATCGCTCTGTTTAATTGAATTTCATTTCCTGTGTACCAGTGTAGAACAGGTACGCCATTCGAAAAATGATTTTTTAAACAGTCAAGTACGCTATCCACAGCCTGAAGACTATGAATGGTTAAAATTTTAGGAGTAGACTTATTCGATTGTATAACAATATGCTCAAAAACTTTCTGTTGAATCGGTTGAAATTGTTTTAGTGAGCGCGAGCCATCTAATCCTATTTCACCTATATATTTTGTGTCGTCCACTAATAGGTCAAATAAATCTAGTTCTTCACTACGTTCATGAGCTATCTGTGGATGCAAACCAAGAGCTGTTTGAATTCTTTGATGGTTTTCTGCAAGTTCCTTTGTACCGAACCATGCTTTAGGTGTTGTCGTGACTGATAAGATATAACTTGAAGCATCGCATAAAGAAGCGACTTTATGCGAATTTTCATATAAATCCAAATGGCAATGCAGATCAATCAATGGGTACATTAGACAGTTACATCCAAATTTTGAGTTTGTAAATAATTTTTCACTTCACCCATTCCCCTTAAAACAGTATCGATAATGCTCTGACGTTCAGTTTTCTCAAATGGTAATGAACCAGACCTTGCCACCCAAATATTTTTATTCGAAGCATTTTCTAAATTCCGAATAGCGACAATCATAGACATCAAATCGTCTCTATTATTAGGGTTCTTGATGACATCGTTTAAAATTGGGAATTGGTATGGTGTAGTATCATTATAAGTGGCTGCATTAAAAGAAGCTCGCCTAATCAAGCATGGCACACATCTGCCGCATTGAGTACCTGAGCGTTTCCATTTACCACAGGAAACTGTATCAACGGCAACTTTTTTCAGTAAAGTCTGATTTTGGCAGTCTACTATCATCTCACCCTTTGTTTTAAACTGGTAAGGGTTCAATAGCTTAACAGGCAGACCAATATTGACAAACAACTCGTTCAACTTTCCTAAAAAAAAGGGATGGGTTGTTCTTGTACTCAATGAACCAATTCGTCGAGCTGTTAATGGTGGATTGATCGAAATAAGCCCATTTTCTGGGATATAAAGGTTAACGGTTTGATTATTATAGTGGTTTTTTGATAACGCAGTAGCAATCAATGCTCCAAATGCAATAAAGTTAAAACTCCGTGTTCTCATTTGTACATCGACTGGGATTTCTTTTACTTTTCTTGGGTTTGCGACGACTTGAAATTTAGCATTAGTAAGGCGAAGTTTGTTATAAACATCATCCTGTTTTTCCCTATCTTTTGGATAAGCATGGCTGACTAGTACAGGTTTTTTCCCTTGTTGTGTTAAATCTATGGCTCCAATCATACTGTCAAGACCGCCAGAGAATAAACAAACCGAGTCATGATTATCGATGTGTATTTTTCGAGCTCGTCGATGCGTTATCTTACTTGGTATTTGAAAATCACTTTGACTAAATTCAAAATCCCATAAGTCACCGCTGAGAAAATGTAAAGTTTCTTGAAGTAATGATCTTTGTTGTTGCCACAAATCTGGTTCTAGTAAAGGTAGATGAACCTTAAATTGACGACACCAAGCATCTTCTGCTCTTGTGTTTCGTTCAACAAAAGTATCAGCGGCAGTAACTGCTAACGATAACATCATTAAGTCAAAAGCTGTTTCGTCAGGCTGTTCTTGTAATCTTCTGAATTCTTGTAAAGCAGCTCCGCCAATACTGTTGTACATACCTTCCAGTGCAGATTTGCCAAACATCCGGACTGGTAATACATTGCTTGACATATTAGGTAATCTAGTGAGGTCAGTCTCAAAATATAGTTCAATCATTTAGATAGTCCTCCCACTCGGTCCAAATCTCTTTAAGTGCGGTTTGTTGGATGGTTTCAATGTCAATGCGGGTTAGTGTATCTTTGTTTTCTTTTAGCTGTTCACTCATATGTTTATCTACACAAGATTCAATCAGAGCATGTAAATCGTTTTCTAGTTCAAGAAATTTCTCTGGCGTATCTGCCTTGTCAAACGATGTTCTGGAATCTAGCATAATTTCTTCAAATAAGTATTCTGAGGTGTAATTAAGCATTAAATCAATAATCAAATCATCAGAAATTTGACTAGCGTCGAAGTCCTCTACCCCATCCAAGCATTCTGATAATGATTGATTTAAACTTGCTCTGATTCTTTCAGAATCACCATCCACTTCTAGGATTGTTTCAATGATTTTATCAATGACAATATCGATTGGTTGACCATTTAAATCAGATAATTTCAAACCTAAATAATCATTGCCAGCTTGAATGTTCTTAAATACATCAAATAACCCACCGCCTGCTCTAATTATTTTCTGGTAACGTTTTGGACCTACAGTTTTGCCACCAGTTGCATGTTTGGCATAATGACCGATAGCTTTCTTGAGATGATTGCTTGATTTATTTCCCGCAGCTTTACCTAGCTCACCTCTAAATCTCTTTAAATTTCTATCAATATTGGGTATTGGTTGGTTATCTTCATTAGCCCAAGAAGGAACTAACGGTGATTGCCCATTTGTTCCTTTACTGGAAGTTGATGTTCCCATAAATTTGTCACTCCCTAAAATTAGTTGTTGAACCATTCTTCATCTTTCACTGATGTTTTGAACCAAGGTTTTGATGTAGGCATTACTTCCGAGAAAAATGCTTTAAATTGAGGTCTGGTTTCTTCTCTTTCTTTAGCTAATAAAAACGCACCTGCATAACCATTTGGTTTATCGGCCCAATTAGAATTTTTACGCAGCTCATCTAATATTAATCCCATTACTTTCATCTCTTCACCGTCAGGAATGATACTAATGGCTTGTAAAGCGGCTCGTGAGGAGACCTTATTTGTACGCAATAGCAAATTAAATGCTTGACTTGCAGGTTCTGAAAGCCCTTTAGAAATAACCCTTAGCGGTACAGTTTCCTTACTTAAATAGACTAGTGGACGTAAATCTCTATTAGACAATGCTGGTTCTAGACTTATCCAATCAAAAATAAACCATTTATACTTATCCCACTCACTAGGTAATAATTTCTCAAATTGCTCAAAATCTTCTTTTGATGATTCAAGTTTTTTAAAAATTTCTGGTTTACCATCGGCCGTCGCATTTATTTCATTGTATAAGGTTGAAACTGCTTTAGAGTCACAGCATCGCTCAAATAATGCCATTTTCGCAATGAGTTTTAAATCTATGGGCATTTGACGTGCACTAGCAACCATATTTCGCATACTAATGACGTTGAGCATTCGTTTAACAATACGTGGATTACCTTCAACATTTTTTGAAGAAGCTAACAAAGGAGCGATACGATCTGCTACATTAAAGTCCGTTAAAAGATTTTGCACAGTTGGAGCAGCACTATCTAAAAGCTCAAGTGCATCGTTTACACTAATTGGCTCTTCTTTCCACGAAAGGCGTAAATTTTTCTCCAATCCCTCTCTTAGATTTTCCAGTTTTTCTTGTTGCTGACCATAGATAGGGTGAATTGAAGCATACAGTAGGAATAGATAAGCCCTTACCTCTCTAGTACTTATTTTTGGGACTTTGACAGGAAATTGAATCAATTTATCCAAATAATCGGTAACATGCTTTTCATCAATGCCATTAAAATGCTCTTTAACGGCATGTCTTACCATGTCTTCATCTGCAGCAATAACGAATGCTGTATTTTTCATGAATAAAAATAAGCGTAAAGATTCCAATGTCTGAATAGTTTGTTTTGGCAAACAACGATCTAAATTATCAACAAATACAATAATTTTTTTGTTGAACTCTGTTAAAAGTTCTTCAAGTTCTGTTTTTAGTGCAGCGATTTCCTTTGGTGCAGATAGAGCTTCTTCATTAAGAAAATCTTTAGTTCCTTCTTGTCCACTCTCGATAAATTTATTTACTGCCTCAGCATCTTCTTCGTTTGCTTGCCCGTTGAACCCATTGCCAACGGCTTCAATTGCTTTGGAAGCCATACCAAACATAGGAACACCTGCGGCTAATGCAGCCCCTTCGGTGAATAATCCAAATAACCTTAACTTATTAATTCTCTTACTAATTTTTTTTGTTTTCTTAAAAAGACTTTCATTATCTTGAACTAATTTTGCGATTTCTAGTGTTATTACTTCAAGTAAGGAAGCACGAGCATCATCAAAACCTTGGTATAACCAGGCATCAAATTTGATAATAATAAAATCATTATTAGTTTCTGCCTGGATTGTATCTTCAATTAAATTCAATATGGTTGACTTACCTGTTCCCCATGAGCCAAACACGCCTATTGAAATAGGTAACATCGAGGGGGTTTTTAACACATTAACTACTATCTCGGAAGCTTCCGAATAATTTAAAAAATCCTTTTTAGAATCAGTATCTGACCACATTTTTCGACCTATGTTTATCCTATTATCTTTTGTTTGAGTATACTAAGATAAAATTTAATAAAAAAGCAGATTTAAAAAAATTACGACAACTTATGTTATTTGATATCAGGCTAAAGTATTTTAATTAAGTTTTTTAAAAATTATTTAAAGAAAATTATATTAATATTATTGATATGTTTTTATTAAAGTAAATAATAGCGGTTATTATTGAACGCCAAATACGACAAAACTGCTGATTAGCCAGCGGTTATAATTTTCAACAAGAACAAGTGTTTTACTTAATTGAGAATTGACTGTGGTATATCTAATAGATATGGGTTTTGATTTATAAAATGGTGAAAAATAATTATTTTTATTGGGCACAGTCCTTTTTGACTAATTCATTATCAAAGTTTGGCTAAACATTTATTAAATCAAAAAATAAGCCCCTATTTCGGGGCTTATTTTTTAACACCACAACACAATTATTGATCAGTCATTCGCTCAATTCTCACCAACATCACCCGATTTGAGAAGATCTCGATAACAGTAAAGCGATAACCATCTTCCTCAATACTGTCATTGATATTTGGTAAATTGGGCAAATTCGCACCCATATAACCCCCAATCGTCAACTGCTCTGCATCCGCAAACAAATCGGAGTTATCGAGTTCTAAGCGCAACTGGTCTAAGCTTGCGGTACCATCGACCAACCAATGATTATCATGCTGGGTAATTTCTGGTGATTCGTCCTCGTCAGGGAACTCACCAGCAATCGCTTCAAACAAATCCAGCGGCGTGACCAAACCTGACACTTGACCAAACTCATCAATCACGATGGCTAAATTACCTTTGGAATTTTTAAGTAGCTTAATCAAATGCAAATTATCAATCGTGTCTGACACATACACGGGCTGGTGCTGTTTTGCCAAATCATACAAGGCTTGTTTATCAGCGTCTGTCATCGTTTCAAGCGTTGATAAAATACTCTTAGAACGCACCACACCCAAGATTTTATCGACTGAGCCATCGCAAATCGGTAATAAGCTATGCGGGGTACTTAACACCTGTGTCTTGATATCAGCCAACGACCCATTGATATCGACCCATGAAATGTCATTGCTCGGTGTCATCACTGTTTCGATATCTCGCTCACCTAGGGCTAACACGCTGCTAATCATATAGCGTTCTTCTTGGACAAAGGCGACTTCCGTATCAGATGGCCTATCTTCGCTAACGAGTTCACTGTTTGGCTCTGCTTTACCACCCATTAGTCGTAAAATACTGTCGGCGGTACGCTCACGTAGTGGTACACGATTTTCATATTTGGTGCGGTTACGTTGGGCAAACTGGTTAAAGGCTTCAATTAAGATTGAGAAACCAATTGCCGCATACAGATAGCCTTTGGGTAAATGAAAACCAAAACCTTCAACAATTAAGCTAAAGCCAATCATGAGCAGGAAGCTTAAACACAAAATCACGACAGTTGGGTGACGACCGACAAAGTTCGTCAACGGCTTTGAAGCAAATAGCATCACCGCCATAGCAACGATTACGGCAGCCATCATCACTTCAAGCTGTTTTACCATACCGACCGCCGTAATCACCGCATCAAACGAGAATACCGCATCTAAAATCACAATCTGTATGACGACAGCGGTAAAACTGGCGTAAATTTGCTTACCGCCGGTGTGTTCAGGTTTGCCTTCGATACGTTCATGTAGTTCTGCCGTGGCTTTAAACAACAAGAACACACCACCGACAATCAAAATTAAATCTCGAACAGAGATATCGAGCGAACCGAATAACGCAATGGGATTGGTCAAGGTGATTAACCAAGACATCACGAACAACAATCCGAGTCGCATGACTAAGGCTAACGTCAAGCCTAAGTTACGGGCTTTATCCCGCAGGTGAGGTGGTAATTTGTTGGCAAGAATGGCGATAAAAACAAGATTGTCGATACCCAGAACGATTTCTAGAATGACAAGTGTGAAGAAACCCAGCCAAACCGATGGATCAGCCAATAGTTCTATCATGGAAACTATACCCTTTTAAGTAATTAATCAGTCATTAAAATTGTTGAGTCAATGACTAGGGCAGATTGGGTGGGAAAGTTGGATAAAATAGGGCGTTGTTAGCGGTTTTCCTGACCTCCTCTTACCTTAGCAAAAGACAAGTCAAGGTCTGGCTAACTATGGGAAACCTTTAAATAAGGTTAAATGGTCATAGCTGATTTACCGATGGGATGGTAACATCCACATGGATTGACGATAAATCACAAGCTTAAAAAAGCAGGAAGTTACTCCCCTTGATGATCATGAGTATATTTTAAGCAACACTAAAAAGCAAATAGTTGCTTAAATTAATTAAAGCAATTTGTAACTAAACAGTTCGACTATTAATGTCGTAAACTTTTAATCGCTAACACAATCGCCCCAACCACCATCGCAATGGCAGCTCCATAAAGAAAAGTATTAAAATTAGCGCCACTTTCAACGGCTTGCTCCAAAAATAAAATCACCAAAATGATCATCGATACTTGCATCAAATTAATTTTTAAGTCATGAAAATCATGAATGCCAAGTACAGTTAAAAAACGAGATTCTTGGGCAGGTTTGTTGGAGATAAATAAACGGTAATAGGCAATCGCAATCATCTGAAAACTTAATGCAATCAATAAAATATCCAACGTCTTTAGCAGATTAACCGCCAAAATCTGCCCATCAAGGGGTTTAACCGCGGGATTGGTAATAAAGTCGGATAGCACATGAAAAATAATATTTAATGAAGCAACATACAGCGTTACTGAAGAGAGTAGGCTCACAATAATCGTGAGAAACACCAAATAACGGCTATTTTTAAACAGCTTTTCCATCATAAAAAAAATAAGCCTTTGTAAAAAAGGCTTATTTTATCACAGTTAAACATGATCATTAGCAATCGGTAATTACCGTCGGGTCTATGCTTTACCCAAATTCGGAAATTTCACTGACAAAATCGCCGTTATCGTTAATACCGTAGCGATAAAGCCGAGTGAAATAGCCATCGGCACGTGAAACACCTCAAGCAGTAGCATCTTGGCACCGATAAACACTAAAATCACGCTTAATGCATACGGCAGTAAATGGAACTTATCCGCCAAGCCTGACAACAAGAAGAACATCGCACGTAAACCCAAAATCGCCAGTAAATTTGCCGTCAATACAATAAACGGGTCGGTGGTTACCGCAAAAATCGCGGGAATCGAATCCACCGCAAAAATCACATCCGACAATTCCACCAAAATCAGCACCACCGCTAATGGGGTGAAATACTTAACGCCGTTTTTAACCAGTACAAATCGCTCTTGACCCGATGCATCATGGCTATCATCACTGATTCGCAAATGTTTTTGTAAAAACTTATACAAACCTGACTGTTTTGGGTCTTCTTGTTCATCATGGTTTTGCCACATCTTGATACCCGTGTACAGCAAAAAGGCACCAAATATATATAAAATCCAGCTAAACTCACTTACCAGCCACGCACCCGCAAAAATCATCACGGTACGCATGACAATGGCACCAATCACGCCATACAGTAGAATTTTACGCTGCATCGCAGGCGACACCGCAAACGCCGCAAAAATCATGAGCCACACAAACACGTTATCAATGGCGAGTGACTTTTCGAGTAAATAACCCGTGAAGAATTCACCGACTTTTTGATTGGCGATTGCCGAGCCAAACGACCCGTTTAGATACCACCATAAGCCACCTGCAAACAGTACAGAGACACCAACCCAAATCGCACTCCAAATCCCTGCCTGTTTCATGGATACGGATTCGCCTGGCGGCGGAGTCTTAAAAGTAAAAAAATCGACTAACAGTAATGTTGCCACAATGGCAAAAAACACGGCGTATAACATCGGACTGCCGATAGCTATCGCTTCGGTGTTGGCAGGTAAACTCGCAAGTAACATTATCGCTCCTTAAACGTCTCATCAAAAAATTGATAGTGTCATGGAAGCGATGGAAAAAGGTTAGCCTAAAACAGAAAAACCTTGACCCATGCTAACCACAAATGATTAACAACGAGTCAAGGTCTGGCTAACTATTGTGACAATAGCTGACTTACCGATAAGGGCTAATAATTGAACAATGCCTTACGTAATGACGATAAGCCACAAACTTAATAAAGTGAGAAGCTACTCCCCTTGAGTAACGCTAGCTTACTTTAAGCAACATCATTAGTCAATATGTTGCATATAAATAATTATAGAAGGGGTCAGCACAGAATTCGGAGAAAATAGTACGCTAAGGAATTTTGTTTATTAATAAGTTTATTAAAATCAAAGACTTATTTTTTTACCCTTTGCCTTTTTAATAGAGATGAATAATATGCAATTTAATTAAGAGTATTTTCATAAATTTATTAAACAACAAACACATAGAATTCAATAAATGTACCTAGCGTACAATATGAACCGAATTACGTGCTGACCCCAAGTTGATACGATTCAATTTGTCCAAAAAACGAGGGTTTTTTAGACAATTTTATTTAGGCGAAAAAACAGGGGCAAATCGCCCCTATTTTTATCAATTAACTTGTCTACAAATCAGCATCCAATAAATATATAGATAGGCCCTATTAGAAAATTTTAATTAAAATCAACGAAGGGTAGTTACTAAAAGGCTTCAAGTACTACGCCAAATGAGCAATCTCATCAATTAACTCAGGCTTTTTGCCTAATAATTTAAGTAAAACTTGAGCTGAACCGCTGGGTTTACGTTGTCCTTGCTCCCAAGATTTTAACGTATTGACCGAAATGCCTAGGATTTTGGCAAATTGACTTTGCGATAAACCCGCTTTATGACGGACTTAAGCCGTATCTGATATGTCTGTCGTACGTGCAAAGATACCTGCTTTGATTTGGTTCAATGCTTCAATCAGATTGTCTCGCTCTGCGACTAAATCAGGTTCATCATCAATAATCGCTTGAACAGCTGCTTCAATATCGAAGTCTTTAGGAAAATTTGTTTTCATCGGTTATCTTTTTAGCTTTTGAAGCTCACTTGGCGATATATTTTCTTGTTCATTTTTTGCGTAGAAGTAAGACATCACAATCAGCCCATCTTCTAATACATTAAAGTAAATGAGACGAACGCCGGTATTTTCAATCATAAAAAGACCAAACAAATTTCCTTAGCGTGCTATTTTCTCCAAATTCTGTGCTGACCCCATGTAGGTTTGAATTTTATTAGTGTCCTAAATTAGTTGACCACCACCAGATTCTTATCAAAGACTTCATCATCTATTATTCGCCAAACGGCAACTTGCTGATGGTCTTTGGTGGTGACTAGATTTAAAGTTTGTTCAATCATTGCTTGAGGTCTCATATCCTTATGATGTTTATTTGCTTCAAACCCAGTTACTTTACACTTAGCGGTTTAATTAAGCTACTTACTTGAGCTATTTGCTTCAGTTATTAGGCTTGGCTACTTACTCAACTTCAATATTCTAAAGGCGCCCTGAATAACTAAAGCAAATACGATGCTACCAATAATCAAATCAGGCGTACTAGAGTGTAACCAATTAACCAAAATCCCTGCAACAATTACCCCTAAATTGATAATCACATCGTTTGAAGTGAAAATCGTACTGGCTTGCATATGGGCTTCTTCTTTGCTTTTCGATTTTTGTAGTAAATAGAGGCAAATCGAGTTTGCAATTAGCGCAAGAATCGATATGACTATCATGGTAGAAAAGTCAGGTAACTGCTCATTGCCAAAGAAACGTCTTAGTACTTCTAAAAAACCAAGAATCGCCAGCGTAATTTGAAAATATCCGGCAACTCTAGCAATCCGTTTTTTCTTAATGACCGTTCCACCGACCGCAAATAAGCTAATTCCATACACGAAGCTATCTGCTAACATATCTAAGCTGTCGGCGACCAACCCCATCGAACGAGAAATCAGTCCCGTGCTCATTTCAATAATAAAGAAAGCAAAGTTAATGACCAGCACTATCCATAGTAGCTTTCTTTGCTCAGCATCTTTTTTGTGACTAGAGTCAGCATCAACTTTAAAATTATTGTTGGGATCAGAGGGGTCAATGGTTTCGGTCGAGAGTAGGGTGTCTCCTAATTTTAGGTCATGAATAGCAGTCTCTATCCCTTCTATATTGTCATGATGAAACACAGTTAATTGACGGTTAGGAATGTCGAACTCAAGATGTTCAATATTCGAGTGGCCCTCTAATTTCATTCGGATTAGGTTTTCCTCCGAAGGGCAGTCCATCTTTGATATTTTAAAAGTTGTTTTATTCATAGCTACATTTATATCCGGGTGGTGGTTCAAAAAGTAGGCTGGAAAAAACAGGCTGAGAAATTGATAAATAGTGAAATGCAAATGACACTATACATCAAATGCCCAGCCTGTCTAAGTGACAATATAAAGAAAAATGGTTTCAAAAGCTATGGTAAGCGAAACTATAAATACAAAGACTGCAAAAGGCATTGAAGGTAATAATTGCATTATCAGACATCGAGTAAGGCGAGCATTTAGGCGAAGTTGTAACTTTCCTAAAAAGCTGGAAAATCACTTTAAAGCCTTTGATTTAGCTTTCTTTGGGGTCAGCACAGAAAACGGACCATATAGGGTGGTAAGTACATTTGTTTAGTATTTAAATTACTGTGATAGGTAAAACTCATCATTGGAACAACTGACCTCTGCTGTCAAGAACGGAGAAAAACACTTGGTAGATTATGTCAGGCAGCCTGACGGTAAAAGGGGTCAGCACGGAATTCGGTTCATATTGTACGCTAGGTACATTTATTGAATTTTATGTGTTTGTTGTTTAATAAATTTATGAAAATACTCTTAATTAAATTGCATATTATTCATCTCTATTAAAAAGGCAAAGGGTAAAAAATAAGTCTTTGATTTTAATAAACTTATTAATAAACAAAATTCCTTAGCGTACTATTTCCTCCGAATTCTGTGCTGACCCCATTTACTGCTATCTCTAGCTCCAATTGTTTTCGAAGTGTTTTGAAAAGCGTGCCGAAAGTAATAGACAATCATAAATATACAACCATCTTTTGTTAGGTAAGAAGAATATTGAATTAGTTAACCGGACTTATAACAGCCTAATGCCATCTAAATAAGACCTAGACGATCACACCTGAAAGACAGGCGCGAATCCACCGCCTGGCGTACGGAAGTTAGTCACCTGACCTTGATACACACGCGCAGCAGGTAGTAACAGTTTTCCGCCATACGTATAAAGACGTATATCTACCTTTCTTGTTGTTACGATGTCATCAATTTTGAGTGATCTCTCTCCTGCAGGGACAAAGGTCTGTGCGATATAATCTTCATCCAGAATGTTTTCGAAGACGCGTCGAGTCAGTTTGCTACCGCGATAAACGCCTTTGCTTCCATGACCAGCAACTGGCTTAAAAAACAGTTGCCGCCGAGTAAGCCACAACTCTGCTGCATCGTCTCTTGATACAATCTTAGTCCTCGGTACAGACCTTTGGAGGCACTCCACTGCAGCCTCATCCAGACCCCAAGAGCGCAATATTTGGGAGTCTGATAGCAATGTCAGGTTTTGCTTATTGGCCAACATAGCATGTACGCGGGGATTGGGTGTCACTACCACAGCACCCTCTAAATAAGCCTGCTTAAGCAATACATGGTCAGGGTCCTCAAATGCAAAGTCGACAAGCCGATTGTAAATCATATCGATTTTCTGGCCATGGGCTGTTAACGTACCGTCGATATACTCGAGTTCAGAGGGATCAAGTATCACAGTATCAATACCTCTAGCTTGGAGCAGTTGACAGGCTAACTCAAACTCTAAGAACATGAACTGACTCTCGGGGTCATTGTCCACAATGGCTATCCGATTGGGCATAGCAACAGCGGACTGTCGCTGCCATTCCTGTTTGAACATGTCAAACACTGCTTCCTCGAACCTATCTAGCATTTGATTGGTTGCAGCGCTTTGCTCTGAGGGGTTGCAACAGCGTTTTTGTGCGCGAGCGAGCAACACATTCAGAAATGCGCCACCGGCATTAGTATTGACCTCGATGAGCTGAGGTCCATCGCTACCCAAGTGAAAGTCATAACCCATGAGGGCCCCTATTGGGCCTGGGTCGAAAGCAGCTATTTCTGGTGCCCACGACAGCACTTGCTCTTGATACAATGGCAGTTCGGCAGCTGACTCGATAGCCCTGACGATTCGCTCCATCGCCTCTATCTCTGTTTTGGGAACGAACACGGGTGTTGCTGAAAAAAGCTTATTAAGCTCGTTCGCTCCTATTGGATTGTTTCTATAGTTAAAACTGTAATATAATAAGCATTTTAAACCAATACCACCATGCCCAAAATATACAACCAAGACTTACGAGACAGAGCCGTCAACCACTGGCAAAAGACAGGCAACAAAAGCAAAACAGCTAGGTTGTTTGAAATCAACCGCAACACCCTTGATGACTGGATAAAGCTCTATCAAGAACAAGGGAATACCAAGCCAAAACCCTTTGCACCTGTTGGCGTAAAACACATTATCACAGACCTAATCGCCTTTGAGGACTACGTTAACGCTCAGGAATTCGACACCGCAAAACAGCTTAGAGAACAATACTTAAAAGACCATCCTGATATCAATATTTCCTATAACGCCTTTTTACAAACCTTACGTCGAATCAAATGGAGTTTTAAAAAAAGACCCCGCTCTTTAAGCAAGCCGATTTACTAAAGCAAATTGGGTTTAAACTGATGCTGGGTTTACTGCTATTAACCTTGAGCCTTACCGCTGACAACATCCTATTTATGGATGAAACAGGATTTTATCAAAGGCAATATTACACCCGCAGTTGGTCGCCTATTGGCAAGCCTTGTTATGCCAAAATCGATGCCAATAAGGGTAAACGCTTAAACTTAATGGGAGCCATGCGATTAAAG
The DNA here is from genome assembly GCF_041154765.1 of Moraxella sp. K23. Lineage (NCBI taxonomy): Bacteria > Pseudomonadati > Pseudomonadota > Gammaproteobacteria > Moraxellales > Moraxellaceae > Moraxella > Moraxella sp. K23. The sequence continues at coordinate 30,268 of NZ_AP031596.1, read as the reverse complement.
GACTTTAAACTCATCGCTCCTGTTACCTTTGAAGGTGGTTGTAACCGTGTGATAGTTGAAAACTGGCTACACACGTTGGGACGAGATTTGCCAAAAGATGATAAGGGAAATTATCCAAACCGTGTATTGGTGTTGGATAATGCCAGATTTCATCATGGTGGCGATTTAAAGCAAATTGCGGAACTTTATAATATTGAACTGACGTACTTACCGCCTTACTCACCTGAACTCAATCCAATTGAGCAGTTGTGGGCAGTGATTAAGCAAAAGGTTCGTTTAACGCTAAGCAATTTTGATACGCTTAAGGATTGTGTTGAAAGTTGCTTGGTATAATTCGGTTTTAACTATAGTTTCTACCAATTGATCTTGAAGGCTTGTATTAAGCGCTTTACGATCAAGGGTAATGCAGTAGCACTCTTGGTTAAGTCGATTTGCAAGACCGTCATTTTTTTCGTTGTTATTAGTTGGGTGTTCCATTTAGAGTCCGTCGCTAAGTAGAGTACTCACGCTGACATACTCTAGTAAAAAGTAAAAAGTAAAAAGTAAAAAAGGTTCTTGGCGTGTTTAAGTAGTGCTAGCTACTTTCTAATGTTTCATTCCCTGAGACTAAATCATTATTTCGTTCATTTTTAATTAATATCTTTGCTAAGAGTAAACCTAGCTCAAATAATAGCCACATAGGAATCGCCAACAACAGCATTGATACACCATCAGGCGGTGTCACTACCGCGGCGATCCCAAAACAGCCGACTATGATATAACGACGCTTATCTTCTAAAATTTGAGTAGAAACGATTCCGGCCATTATCAGCAATAAGGTAACCACTGGAATCTCAAAAGTCAGTCCAAACACCATAAATAGCTTGAGGGCAAAGCTCAGATAACTGTCAATATCGGTCATTGGTATAACGTTCTGCGGAGCGAACATAATAAAAAATTTCAATACCCCTTTGAGTACGACAAAGTAGGAAAAAGCAACACCCGCATAAAATAGAAATATCGAAGATAGCAGTACAGGAATGGCAATTTTCTTCTCTTTTTTATATAAGCCGGAAGCTACAAATGACCAAATTTGATACAGGATATAAGGCATTGCTAAAAATGCGGCGACGAATATCGTTAAGCGAATGGGTGCCATAAAGTTTGACGTTATATCAGTGGCAATCATGGTCGAATTGATGGGTAACTGCGCCACTAATGGGTCTGATAAAAGATTATAAAGCTCGCGTGAAAATCCCACCAATACTAAGAATATAATTAAGACGACCACGCATATTCTTATTAAGTGCGTACGCAGCTCGATTAAATGTCCGGTAATAGGCATATCGCCAAGCGTACCTAACGTATCTCCAGACTCACTATTCTGTGTTGTATCTGTTGGCGCCTCAAACTCTATATCTGTTATTTTTTCTTGTCGACTTTTTTGCCGTTTAAATAGGCTCACTGATCCGCCTCCTGTTTAATGAACGAGGAGGTAGTATTCTGTTGATGGTCTTTATCATAAGGGGTGATTGACTGATGTGAAGCGTCTAGGCTTTGGTTCTGTGACTGCTCAAACTTTTGCATACTGCCACGCATTTCTGCTAATTCGCGCTTCATATCCGACTCGGTCTGACGGATTTTCGCAAGTTCATTTTGCATTTGTTGACGTGTTTCAGCTAGATCAAGCTCAGCTTCTATTCCAGATTGTAGGGTGGATACTGTACGGCGCAGTTTGGCATACCATTGCCCAGCGGTACGTGCGGCTTGCGGCAGTTTTTCTGGGCCCAATACGATTAAAGCAATGACGCCAAACAAGAGTAATTCGGAAAACCCAATATCAAACATAACAGTCACATATATTAATAGACTACTTAGTACCGCTATTTATAAGCGGCGCGCTTCATACTTTAGGCTGGTCATCAGTGGAAATAGGGCTGATTTCCATATCATCAGCCTGATTACCTACACGCGTATTTAAATCATTACTTGCAGCTGGCGTACTATTTTCATGGCTAAGCACATGATTTTTGCGAGCATTCTCGGGTTCTTCATCTTTGACCGCTTCTTTAAAACCCTTCACCGCACCGCCTAAATCTTTACCTGCATTTTTAAGCTTGGCAGTACCAAATACGACCACCACTACGACCAATAAAATCAGCCAATGTGTAATAGAAAAGCTGCCCATAACGGTATCCTTATATTTTGTGATCTTGTTTAGACCAGTATGTGTCAGTGTACTTTAGAACACTTTTTACCGTACCAGAATTATAGTTTCAAACGGCGCAATCGCAGCGCGTTAGCAATCACCGAGAATGACGACAAGCTCATCGCTGCCGCTGCTATCATCGGACTGAGCAGAAGCCCAAATATGGGATAGAGCACACCTGCGGCAATAGGAACACCAAGTGCATTGTAGATAAAGGCAAAAAACAGATTCTGTCTGATATTGCGCATGGTGGCGTGGCTAAGCTTATAAGCTTTGGCAATGCCCATTAAATCACCTTTTAGCAGGGTAATGCCCGCACTCTCCATCGCCACATCGGTACCGGTTCCCATAGCGATACCAACATTAGCTTGCGCTAGCGCTGGTGCGTCGTTGATACCATCACCCGCCATAGCGACCAATTTACCGCTGTCTTGCATTTCTTTGACGATACGGTTTTTATCCTCTGGTGAGACATCCGCATGAACTTCATCAATACCTAGTTTATTGGCGACTGCCTGCGCGGTTTTTTCGTTGTCACCGGTTAGCATCACAACTTTTAAACCTGCGTCATGAAGCAGTGAAATAGCCTCTTTAGTGCTTGGTTTAATAGGGTCAGCAACTGAAATAATACCAGCAGCTTTACCGTCTATAGCCACAAACATTACCGTTTCACCGTCTTTTCTACGGACATCAGCTTTAGTGGACAGCTCATTATCAAAACTATTTAGGCTTTCCATAAGCTTAGAGTTACCAATAGCGACTTTCTTACCATCGACCACGGCTTGTACGCCTTCGCCAGTAATCGACTTAAAGTCAGTAGCTTTAGGAATAATGAGTGATCTTTCTTGAGCTGCTCTAACGATAGCTTCTGCTAAAGGATGCTCGCTAGCGCTTTCTACTGAGGCTACCAATGCGAGGAACTCGTCTTCATCTTGACCTACCTGCGCATCAATTGTGGTAAGCTCGGGCTTACCAGCGGTCAGTGTTCCGGTCTTGTCGACGACAATGGTATCGACTTTTTCCATACTCTCTAACGCTTCAGCATTTTTGATGAGGACGCCGTTTTGCGCGCCTTTGCCGGTACCAACCATAATGGACATCGGCGTCGCTAGACCAAGGGCACAAGGACAAGCAATAATCAGTACCGCAATCGCGTTAACCAAAGCATAGGCCATAGCGGGCTCAGGGCCGAATATCGCCCAGACAATAAAGGTAATGACGGAGCAAATAAGCACGATCGGTACGAACCACCCAGCTACCTTATCTACCAATTTCTGTATAGGTGCGCGGCTACGCTGGGCTTCAGCAACCATTTGTACAATTTTAGATAATACTGAATCTGCTCCAACATTGACCGCTTCGACTAATAGCGTTCCGGTGCCATTTACCGTACCACCAGTCACTGTATCTCCTGCTACTTTTGATACAGGGATTGGCTCACCCGTCACCATTGATTCATCAACATTACTATTACCATCGATCACTGTACCGTCTACGGGTAGTTTCTCACCTGGTTTAACCCGTAGCTTATCGCCAGTGACAACCTCATCAAGCGAGACTTCGACTTCTTCACCGTTTTCATCGACACGTCTTGCGGTTGGTGGTGCTAGCTCAAGCAAAGCTCTAATCGCACCTGAAGTTTGACTTCTGGCTTTGAGCTCTAATACTTGACCCAACAATACTAAGGTTACAATGACAGCTGCTGCTTCATAGTAGACTCCGACTTGACCACTAGCGTCTCTAAAACTGTCTGGGAAAATATTGGGAAAAAAGGTCGCGACAATACTAAAAACATAAGCAGCGCCTACGCCTATCGCAATCAAAGTAAACATATTAAGATTGCGGCTTTTTATAGACTGCCAGCCACGAACGAAAAACGGGGCGGCCCCCCAAAGCACTACAGGTGTCGCAAGCACCAACTCAGCCCATTGTAAAACCTGTGAAGGTATACCATACTGACTAAAGTCAACTCCAAACATACCGCTCATAACATATATTAATAGCGGTATAGTGAGTACCGTACAGATCCAAAAACGACGAGTCATGTCGTCAAGCTCTGAGGTGTCCTCTTCACCGATAGTAAGCGTTTCGGGCTCAAGCGCCATACCACATATCGGACAACCGCTATTTCTAACGTCTCTCACTTCAGGATGCATAGGACAGGTATATACCGTGCCATCGTAATCAGCAGGTACTTTATCGTATTTACCGCCTTTAACAGATTTTACTCCGCTACTATCAGTATCCTTTCCATGACAGCTAGCGTGACTATCATCTTTAGCAACTTCGTCTTCAGGTTTAAGAAACATGCCACATATTGGGCAGTCACTTTTTTCAACATCTCTTACTTCTGGATGCATAGGACAAATATAGACCGTACCGCTATAATTTTCCGGTATCTTGTCGTACTTATCGTCTTCGACAGAATTTACCTCATTACTATTATTAGCATCCGCTCCATGACAATGCGCATGACTATCTTCATGGTTGTTGGATTCAGCAACCTCGTCTTCAGGTTTAAGAAACATGCCACATATTGGGCAGTCACTTTTTTCAACATCTCTTACTTCTGGATGCATAGGACAAATATAGACCGTACCGCTATAATTTTCCGGTACTTTATCGTACTGACCACCTTTGATAGATTTTTCATCGGCAATATGTTTCATAAAACCACTCCTTAAAGACAATAAATATTGATAATAAGTACAACTCTTAAAGCACTATCACTCAAAAATAGCAATCGACAGATATTGAACATTTCGATATAGGAATAAGAGGTTTTGAAATAAGAACAGTAAAACAAAGAGCAGTTACTGCAGTTGAAGGGGTAGGTAAAAAATCACATTAATTATCTGTGCAATCTGTCCTTTTAAGGTAAAGGTACCAGCGAAGACTATAGCGCTGATACCAGGTATCACCATTTTTTCATAATCAATTTCTTAGCTTGCCATACCTCTATATATAGCCGTCTATTCGAGCTCTTCAATAAGCGCTTGCATCTCAGCGATTTCACGCTTTTGCGCTTTAATAATATCGTCAGCGAGCTGTTGTACTCTAGGGTCTTCAATATCTGCTCTTGAGCTCGTCAAAATGGCAATCGAGTGATGAGGTATCATGGCTTGCATCCAATCGACTTGATCAACCGTTGCTTGGGAACGCACACCCCAAATACCTACAGCAAACATTACTACACTTATTCCATAAACCAGTAAATTAATCTTAGTCTTTTTATACATATTGCTCATAAAGGCGAGCATGATAATCGCCATGACTGCGCCCATATATAATGCCATATAGGCTCGGGTCTCACTAAAATAAACATGATCCAGCTGATAGGTATTAAAATACATCATGATAAACATTACAATCGTAGACGTCAGAATCATCAAAGTGAACTTCACATAAGGATTCATGCCCTGTTGATGATTCATGTTACCTTGATTTGAAGTATTCATAATATACCCCTTATTATTTTAATAATGTTAGAACCAGAATTTAACACCGGCAGTCAAACTACTGCTATCAACCGATTCATTTTCTTGACGCCGCTGGCCACGCGCACTGCCAAGAGCCGTCTCATAGCTCACACCGACGTAAGGTGCAAGTTGACGATTTAAAGTCTCGTACATTAATCTAACTTCAGCGTCAAAATCATTGAACCCTTTAGCAATACCGTTATCAGTATCGTCTTTACTAAAGGCTGTCAGCCCTACTTCTGGTCTGACAACCCAACGCTGAGTCAAACGCCACTCATATGCCGTACCTAAGTCAAGACGTACTTGACCATCAGTATAGAGATAGGCTCTTGCATCTGTTTCAACAAAGTATGGTGCAGTACCTACGATACCCGCCATAAGGGCAGCCTTATCGTTTTTGGTATCATAAGCGACACCTGCTTCACCATTCCAAAAAATACTTAGCGGCTTCCAATAAGCCAGTGAGGTCAGACTATCAATTTTTTTATCGTCCTTAGTCTGAACACTACCTTCGCTGCGTACAGCTAGGCGTCGCTCATCTTTTCCATACCAAGCATCCACCTCATAGTTAATCTGATCGTCATCAAACTGATAGCCCAACTGTTCTACAGAAACACCCCATAACGGCATATCACCCATCATCATAGGCTGACCATAGCGTCCATAGGGAACGCCGTTTGAATAGTCAGGACTGCGAGCATCAGCTGGAGCTTTACCACCTTGCATACCAGACATATCCATTTTGCCATGGTCCATGCCTGACATATCCATTTTGCCATGGTCCATGCCTGACATATCCATTTTGCTATGGTCCATACCTGACATATCCATACTGCCATGGTCCATGCCTGACATATCCATTTTGCTATGATCCATACCTGACATATCCATTTTGCTATGATCCATGCCTGACATATCCATGCCACTGTGATCCATATCCGACATGTCCATACCAGACATATCCATTTTGCTATGATCCATATCCGACATGTCCATTTTGCTGTGGTCCATGCCTGACATAGTTATGTCTTTTTTAACCGTGGACGGGTCAGCAGCATTAGCAAATGATGATGCTAGTAATACCAATGATGATACCCCGGCGAACCGTAAACCTACTTTATGTATTTTCATCTCATCTCTCACTTAACCATCAAAGATTTGCTTAAACGACCGCCACTTCTCTAAACATACCGGCTTCCATGTGATAGAGCAGATGACAATGCCATGCCCATCGACCAGCTTCTCCTGTGACATCAAAGCTAATTTTTTGTGCCGGTTGCACCATCATAGTATGCTTGCGCACCTGAAACTCGCCGTTAGGCATGCGCAAATCGCTCCACATCCCATGTAAATGCATCGGATGATTCATCATCGTGTCATTGACTAAGGTAATACGCACGCGCTCACCCGGCTTGATATTGACCGGCGTGGCCTCACTGAACTTAACCCCATCAAACGCCCAAATATAGCGCTCCATGTTACCGGTTAAATGTAGCTCGATCTCTCGGGTAGGCTTGCGCTGCTCCGCAAATATTGCCTCATCGACAGAGCGTAGCTGACTATAATTCAATACCTCTCTATTAATATTGCGCAGGTTGATACCTGGATCGTCAAGGTTCATACGTGGACTGTCCACACGCATATCAGACTTAAAGTCATATTCTGTTTTAGCGTGCTTAGCTTTATAACCATTAGCACCCATAGCACCCATCATATCTGCCATGGTGAGCCATTCAATTTTGTCCATAGCAGGCGTTGCCGCACGAGCACCTTCTTTGGTGGCAAGCGTTGCTGCGACATAGCCCGAACGGTCTATGTTTTGGGCAAATATGGTATGCGCATCTTTGGTCGGGGTGACAATGACATCATAGGTTTCAGCCACGCCAATGCGAAAGTCATCAATCGCAACTGGGGCGACATCAATGCCATCGGTTGCCACCACAGTCATTTTGAGACCGGGTATGCGCACATCAAAGATAGTTTGTGCTGAGGCATTGATAAAGCGTAATTTAACGCGCTGTCCTGCTTTGACGATTTGTGCCCAATTAGCTGCGGTCGTTTTGCCATTGATAAGGTAGGTAAATGTGTTTTCACCCGACAAGTCCGTAAAATCAGTGGGCATCATGCGCATCTGATTCCACATTTTGCGCTTATCAAACGCGGTTTTCATATCCGTTTCGGCAATATCAGCAAGCAGTTTTTTGAAGTCTGGTAGATGGTAGTTGTCAAAGTCGGCGCGCTGTTTGAGCAGCTTCAAGAGATTATGCGGGTTGCGGCTGGTCCAATCACTAAGCACGATCACATGGTCTTCGTCGATAGGATGACGCTCACGCCCTTTAGGTTCAATCACAATGGCACCCAGCATACCGGTTTGTTCTTGGAACCCACTGTGTGAGTGATACCAATAAGTGCCTGATTGTTTTAATTTGAATTTATAAGTAAAGGTGCTGTTCGCAGGAATGCCATCAAAGCTAATGCCCGGCACCCCATCCATCTCAAACGGTACTAGTAGTCCATGCCAATGGATAGAGGTTGATTCATCCATCTGATTATGAACACGTATCACCACCGTATCGCCTTCACGCATTTTTAGCGTCGGTGCTGGTAGTGAATCATTGATGAGCGTCGCCATGCTCTTTTTGCCGTTCACAATAGCGGACTGTTTACTGACGTATAAATCAAACTCTTTCCCTGTCAATACAGGTACTTTATGAACGTTTTGATCACTATTAATAGTAGCGCCCTGACTGCCTGAGCGACTCGATTGTCCCAATGCGCTACTAGCAATAGTCGGCATCAAGGAGGCACCAAGGACAGCAGAGGATCCGGTTAAAAAACGTCGGCGGTTCAGTATGTTCTTTTTATTCATAATGATAACCTTATTTAATTTGAGAGATGGTGGTTAAGCTTATAGTTATAATATTTTCGATATTTAACAGAATCTATTCACATCTAAGCCAACACTACAGCTGCTGCTGAGGAGACTCAATAGCAGCATAGACTTCTGTGGTGCCGTCTTTATTAAGCTGCATTACCTTATAAGGCATGAATTTACCTTCATACTCCATACCGGGGCTACCAACCGGCATACTCGGTACAGCAAGTCCAATAGCTTGTGCAGGAGGATTTGCTAAGAATTCAGCCATGTGTTTAGCAGGGACATGCCCTTCAAAGACAAAACCGTCGGTGGTAACGGTGGTATGACAAGAACGCATTTGCTGTGGTACGCCATAACGCTCCTTAAATAAGGATAGATCTGCAACATCGTGCGTGGTTGCGTTTAATCCATTACCTTCTGCATAGCCTACCCATTCTTTGCAGCAGCCGCAGTTGGCATCTTTATAAACCGTGGCTGAGACGTTTTTGAGTAATGATGACGAGCTGTTAACGGGAGCATTTGCAGGAGCAGAACTTTCATTCTGTACTTGTGCATTCTGGGCAGCAGACTGTTCAACCTGTACTGGTTGAGAATCAGAGCCACTGATATTAGATTGGCTGCAAGCGGCTAGCGTTAACGAGAGTGACGATGTCACCACCAATAAAAGGACACGACCGGATAACCAGTTATGTCCATTAGAAAACACATGTGTGTAATGTCTCATTAAATTAATCCTAAACGTCTATTGTTATGCTCGCTATTCTAAAAACTTACACCCTATATTTGAATTCTTATGTACTTAACTAAAAACATTAAATGTAGCACTGTTTAGTACTACATTGGTGATAGCGACAACCGTGAGTTGGGAGGCTTTCATATCTAGAAAGTATTAATGCTGCATTCCAGATCCATCATCCGACATATTCATATCACCATCAAATGACATGTCCATCATATCGTCATCTATCCTAGTGGTTAGCATCGTGTACTGAGCTTCATCTAATTTAGGTAACGATCTGATAAAAGCAACCATTGCCCACATTCTAGCGTCATCATGAGAGGCGCCCCATGCAGGCATTCCCGAAGCCATAATTCCGTGTTTGATTGCCCAAAAGCTTTGCTTTGCACCGTCCGCTGTTTGATAACGTTTGACGATCTCAGCCTTAGTGAAGTTAGGTGGCTTTGGATATAAGTTTTCGCTAAAGTCAGTTTTGTCCACTCCCGGAGATAAGTGACAGCCTGCACACATATCTTTATAGTCCGCGCCCCCAGAGCTGATATCGACCTTCTCTAAATCTGGTACCACAATATCTTTACTGGCATTTGCTATGGAACGATTGCGAGCGGTTTCCAAAAAGCTAAAAATCATTGGGCTATGCTCTTGGTCAGCTCCCACATAGACAACGCCACTGGTAACAATCGCAAACACGCTAACGATTGCCACAAATACAGTAAAGAGCGCACCCAATAAAAATTTCATATGTTTTCCTATAAATTTATTTCCGTTAAGTGTTGACTGCTATTTAACAGAGCTAAAATTTTTAAGATTTACTGTCGTTAGTAACGCAGTGTTTTTGGTACATTTGCTTCATTTTACCCATGTTAGCCATCATTGCTTTCATAGCAGGATCGCTCATGTCCATCTTGCTATGATCCATTTTTCCCATCATATCCATATGCTTTTTCATCTTTTCACAGTTCATTTGATCTTTTTCATCATGCATTTTAGGATCATGCGCCATAGCTGAGGTCGATACGACAAGAGCGATGGCCGTCATTGCGATTGATTTAGACAGTAATTTAAATTGTGACATGATTAACTCCTATTGTTTGGATTAAAGACTATTGAGTTCAATAGCTGTTAAACTAGCCTAAATGATATATTAATCATTCTGACTGGTAGATGACGTTAAGATTACAATGCTGTCATTCTTACCGCTTTAGATTTTAATGCGCGATATATTCATTTAATATGGCTTCAGCATTTGTATCACGATCGCTACCATATTTTTTCAAAAAATACTTTTCAGACTGCAAATGTTGCTCGTAGAGATGGTCTGTATCAGAGACAAACCTCTATGCGGCGTTGATTTAGAATACTAAATGGTGGCTGACAGCTAGATGACACGGATATTACATGTTCGTTAGGGACAGCCTAATATTGTCATCTTCTTGTCATTAAAACCAAATACCAGCATCTGTCTCTATCCAAAGAACACTGTTATAACAAGGGTTCCTGATAAATATATGGCTGATAAGCTAACAATGTTAGTGATACGCTGTTGACAACTATAATGATATAAAGGTAAACAACGATGAAAGTACTGTTAGTAGAAGATGAGAAAAACCTTGGAGAATATATTAAGAAAGGCTTAACTGAGGCCGGTTTCATCGTGGATCATCACATGACAGGTTTAGATGGCTATCATGCGTTGATGACTGAAGATTTTAGTGTGGTGGTGATGGATGTGATGCTGCCTGACGTCAGCGGCTTTGAGCTGATACAGCGCTACCGTGCTGCTGGAAAGCATACGCCTGTTTTATTTTTAACCGCTAAAGATGATTTAAGCGATCGGATTAAGGGCATTGAAATTGGTGGCGATGATTATCTGACCAAACCTTTTGCTTTTGCCGAGCTAATTGTCCGAATAAAAAGCCTATTGCGGCGTGCCAATCAATCAGACTATAAAAGCTCTGTCATACATATGGCTGACCTAAAAATGGATATTGCTAAACGCACTGTATATAGAGGCGATACCAACATAAAATTGACTGCTAAAGAATTTGCTTTATTACAACTTTTCTTAGAACGTCAAGGTGAGGTACTGCCACGCACTGTGATTGCCTCACAAGTATGGGACATAAATTTTGACAGTGATACAAATGTCATTGACGTCGCTATAAGACGGCTACGGATAAAAATCGATGATGGTTTTGACACCAAGCTTATTCACACAGTACGCGGTATGGGCTATCGATTAGAGCCACTGAATGTCGGAGCAGACAGTAGCATGGGCGACGATGACACCAACAAAGATGATCTAAAATAAAATGAGAGATAAATTTAAGAATCGACGCTGGCCTTTGTTATGGCGTACTGTTTTTTTACTGACAATATTTGTTGTTATCTCTCAAGTTGTTATTTATATATGGGTTCAGCGCTCTGTTAACGAGCACTTTGAGCAAATGGACTCAGAGATTATTACCCATGTAGCTTTTAACCTGCGTAAACGCATGGTGAATTTTAACGATCACATAGAACCTTTTACAGTGTCAAAGTCGCAAGCGCTAATTGATGCCAATCATCCACATTCTTCTTGGTTAGACTATGATTTAAAAACGTTAATATCAGACAAAAACGGCAATTTATTGTCCAGCGATCCCAGTAATTTCATCAATGATCTACCGGCAGATTTTAGCTTGTTACAACTATTGCAGGACTATCGCGATCAGCAGTTTATGATCAAGATAAATAATAGGCATTACCGAGCCATTATCATTACACATCAAGAGGTTTTGGCATTTATTGCTCTACCTATCGATGTGCATCATCAATATCTTATCCAGTTTAATCGCCAGCTGAGCTTGATACTTATCGCCATTACCTTATTATTGGTTTCAGTAGCAGCACTAAGTGTACACTGGGGTTTTGCTCCCCTAGCTACTATCGTACAAAAGATGAAAGGCATTAATCTTCAAAGGTTAGATGAAAGAATTGTGGTTGGCGATATGCCGTTAGAATTACGTCCACTAACGGAGTCTTATAATTCTATGATGGTCAAGCTTGAAAGTAACTTTGAATCATTATCACGGTTTTCAGACAATATCGCCCATGAGCTACGTACGCCAATAGCGACGCTGAGTACGCAAACGCAAGTCATGTTAACTAAGCCAAGAGAAAGCGACGAATACATTGAGCAATTGCATCATCAGCATGATACGTTAAAGCAGTTATCCGCCATGATTAACGATATGTTATTACTGGCAAAAACTCAAAAAGAGCTGAGTGATTCGCAAATCAGTCATGTCGATATAGAGAGCTTGATCACAAAGCTTATAGATTATTATGAGATGATTGCTGAGGATCGTGAGATAATCTTTGAAAAATCGGGTGATTTTAAAACAGTACTAGGTGATAAAGGCTTATTGCAACGGCTGTTTGCCAACCTGATGTCAAATGCGATTTATTATGCGGCTAGTAATAGCACTATTATGATATCCGCTACTGTCCTCACTTCAAGCACCTCGCTTAATGCGCCAAAAGACGATATTCAATCCCCAGAGCAGCTCTGGTTAAGAATAACTATGACCAACCGTCTAGACAAACCATTAAATCAGATTGAAGCCGATAAACTGTTTGAGCGATTCTATCGTCATGATAAAACGAATACGATGCATTCAGGAACAGGCTTAGGCTTATCTATTGTGCAAGCTATCGCCAATGCTCATAATGGCAAAGTTAGTATTACTATCAAAGATGAGTGTCTTTTTGAGGTTGCTGTAAAGTTGTTGATTGCCAGGTAGTAAATACCTTCATACTGTCTATGAACCGCTCAGATTAGGTCGAAGGCGAGTTTACTTGGAAGGTCTCTCTATCCATAAGATGAGATTCTGACTTGCGATAGTTGTACTTTTCAATTGTTGGACAAAAAATTTCTTATATAAGCCTATTTCATACATTCTATTACCAATAATTATGATGCCTTTATGATGATTCATCCTCAGTATGATCCCGTAGCGCTTTCCTTGGGTCCATTGGAAGTGCACTGGTATGGGCTAATGTATTTGCTAGCCTTTGCTGCCGCTTACGGTTTGGCTTGGTATCGCAGTACCAAACGCGACAATTGGACCACCGACATGGTCTCTGACTTAGTCTTTTATGGCGCGCTTGGTGTCATCTTAGGCGGTCGTATTGGCTATGTGCTGTTTTATCAGTTCGGTGAATTACTCCAAAACCCTGCCTATATATTAAAAGTCTGGGAAGGCGGTATGTCTTTCCACGGCGGCTTTATCGGCGTCATGCTAGGTATGTGGTTCTTTGCCCGTAAATATAAAAAGACTACCTTTCAAGTATTCGATTTTATCGTTCCTTGTGTACCAACCGGCTTACTGTTTGGGCGTATCGGCAACTATATCAATGGCGAATTATGGGGTCGCGTCTCAGACGGTGGCTATAACTGGCTGACCTACTTTCCGCAAGCCGCGGCGTTTGATATGGAGCAATTACAGAGCAATCCACAATTGCAAGAATTGATGATTGAAGTCAATGGTCAATACATATTGCCTCGTCATCCATCACAGCTATATGAAGCCTTTGCCGAAGGTCTGCTGCTATTTATATTCTTATGGTGGTATTCATCAAAACCACGTCCACGTATGGCCGCCTCCGCTGTATTCTTACTAGGCTATGGCATCAGCCGCTTTATCATTGAATTCTTCCGCCAGCCAGATGCTGACCAAGGATTCATATTATTAGGTTGGATGACCAAAGGGCAAATCTTAAGCGCGCCGATGATTATCGCCGGCTTAATCATGCTGATTTATGCTTACAAACGCGGTATTTATGATTGGGGTAAGCAGCCTGCATATTAGAAATAAGTATCGAGGTGCATGAACAAATAAATATAAATGCAGTTCTAACAAGATACATTCCATTTGCAGAATTAATACCTATGTTAGGGGTTACCCCAGAATTCGGAGAAAATAGTACGTTAAGGAATTTAGTCGAGTATTTTTAAAATTGATAAAGGTCAAGGTGTCTAAAAAACGTTGGTTTTTTGGACACTTCCATTTAGGCGAAAAAACAGAGGCAAATCGCCTCTATTTTTGTAAATTAACCTGTCTACAAATCAGTATCTAATAAATATGTAAATAGACCCTATGAGAAAATTTCAATTACACTCAAAGAAGGGTAGTTACTAGAATGGCTCAAGTACTATGCCAAATGAGCAATCTCATCAATTAACTCAGGTTTTTTGCCCAATAACTTAAGCAAGACTTGAGCTGAACCGCTCGGTTTACGCTGACCTTGCTCCCAAGACTTTAAAGTATTGACTGAAATCCCCAATGACTTGGCAAATTGACTTTGCGACAAGCCTGTCTTTTGACGAACTTGGCTGACTTCCGATACGGGTGCATACCGTCCTTCTCGTAATTGAGAAAGTGATTTGGCTAAACTGTCCTTAATCACAATCGCATCAGGATCATCTTGAATCACTGCCTCGACAATATTGGCAATATCTACGTCAGAGAAATTAACAGGTTTCATAATTAGTTTCCTTGCTTTTCATTTTTCAAAGATTTTAATTCTTTGGCAGAAATGTTTTCTTTTTCATTTTTCGCATACACAGCTAGACAAACTATCAGTCCATCATCCAGCATATTGTAGTAGATAACTCGAACCCCACCCGACTTGCCTTTACCACTGGTTGCCCAACGAATTTTACGTAAACCTTTGCCATGTTGAATCACATCACCCTTTAATGGATTTTGTGAAAGGTAAGTAAAGAAAGCCAATCGATCATCCAAATCTAACAAGTGAGCAATCTCAACTTTAAAGCTTTCCGTTTCGACGACCGTATACATAGTAAACCTTTAATATATGATACATTGCATTATAATACTAAATCTACTAGTTAACAATCGATTTTAGAATCCTGAAAAATTGAAACTTCCCAAAATTTTGAAATTAATCGAGTTTGCTTATTAAATCCACCCCTGCCTTCTTCAACTCCCCTTTCGCCGTCACATAGTGGTACAGCGTACTGCTGGGAATATCACCAAGCTCCCTGCAAATCGCAGGAATGCTTTTGGTTTGGTCTTGCATCAGATGCTGAGCATAACGAAGTTTCTCAGCCGTCATAATTCTAGGTCGTCCCCCTTTTCGTCCTCGAGCCCTAGCAGCGGCAATCCCCTCTTTCACCCGCTGGCGGATAATATTACGCTCCATCTCAGCAAAAGCGGCTTGAATTTGTAAAAACGCCCGACCTGCAGGGGTGGTGGTATCCATCGGTGAATTAATCGCTTTAAAGCCAATGCCATTTTCAGCCAGTTCATCAATCAACTTTATCAAGTCACTGGCTAACCGCCCTAACCGATCTAAATCCAAAACAACAAGCACATCGCCTTTTCGTAAATAGTTGAGACAATCATCCAATCCTTTACGTTGGGAATTACTGCCTGATGCTTTGTCTTCAAAAATTCGCTCACAGCCGATTTCTTTTAACGCATCAACTTGACGGCCAAATCCGTTGCCCCATCAATAAACACGTTGGCACTCCACACCAGTATAGCTAGCCCCACTAAAAATGCCACAATCGCAATCAACATAAAAAACTCACTTTGCTATTCAATTAAAAAATGCGTTTTTACCGCTATCAATGATAAAAACGCATTTTAGGTATAGGATAGTTAAAGGCTAGGCTTGTTTTGGCAATGTCTTATTCAGATAAAAATAACCGATAATGCCTGCTAAAACTGAACCCATGACAATCCCTAATCGCTCATCAAACGGTTTAATCTCCAATCCTGCGAACGCCAAGCTCCCGATAAATAAACTCATGGTAAATCCAATGCCACATAGGGCAGCGACACCAATTACTTGACCCCAGTTCATGCCTTGTGGCAGATTGGCGAGCTTTAGCTTAACCCCAAGCCAACTAAATAACATCACACCCAGCATTTTACCGACTAGCAATCCCATGATAATGCCCAATGACACAGGGTGGGTGAGTGACGCCATAAAGCCTCCTTCCGCTCCCCCAAAATGGATCCCTGCATTGGCAAAGGCAAATACGGGCAAAATCAAAAAGCTCACTGTATGATGCAAATCATGCTCAAGTTCTTTTAACGGTGAGATTTTAGGGTTTGCCGAATCAGTCATTGGGATAAACATCGCCAGCAATACCCCAGCAATCGTGGCATGAATACCCGATTCAAGCATCGCCACCCATAACACCAATCCAATAATGACATACGCAGAAATACGAGTGACATTAAAACGATTCATGATAAACAATACTGCAAGCGTTAAAGCGGCAACCCCTAAGGCGGCTAGGTTTAACCCACTGGAATAAAACAAAGCAATGATTAAAATCGCCCCAATATCATCGAAAATCGCAATTGAGGTTAAAAACACTTTAAGCGACAGCGGCACTCGGCTACCCAGTAAGGTTAATACCCCCAACGCAAAGGCGATATCCGTGGCCGCAGGAATCGCCCAACCCTTAGCAAAATCAGGGTTTTGGTAGTTAAACATCAAATAAATTAAGGCAGGAAACACCATGCCACCCATGGCAGCGAGTGCAGGTAAAATGATGTTGCGTGGGTTGGACAATTCCCCTACCATCATTTCACGTTTAAGCTCAAGCCCCACTAAAAAGAAAAACACTGCCATTAACCCATCATTAATCCAATGAAGCAAATGGTGTTTCACCACGAAATCACCAAAACTTATCGCAATCGGAAAATGCAATAAATGCTCATAGCTTTCTTGCAATGGCGAATTGGCAACAATCATTGCCAGTAGTGCAGCGATGGCTAAAACAATACCAGCCGCTGCATCCATCGCAAAAAACCGCTTAAGCGTTTGCTGAAAATTACTCATAGACCCTCCTAATATAAAAATAGCTATTTATTCTCTTTTGTGAATGCTATTCGCTGTTCAATTCTTTCTGCCACTTGCTTAGGGTCAACTTGTGAATTATCGAGTACCGCCGCCCACGCATACACGATATCATCTTCATAAATATGACCAAATCCTGCAGGCGTTTGGTTAGACGCTGGCATATCCAGAGATAATTCCCAAAAACTTAACACAGGCAACCATCTAGGTAAATGACTAACCCCTCGACCCTTGGGTTCTGCCATCCAGTCAGGTGCTTGCCATAGCATCTTGGACGACCACCACACGATAGGGTCTGTCGCATACTGCAAAAATACAATTCGTGGTGACTGCCAATCATTTGTCAGTTGTTTTAATGAGGCAGGATTATCCATAAATCGCACATGTTGTCCGCTGTGAATAATAGGCAAGGCTTCTGTCGAACCTTTATTCCGATTCGCCACCAGTTGTTGCCATAGTGGGCTAAATCTTGGCGTTCCCACCCACACCGCCCCATCAATACGATTAATGACATCATCATAATTGTTAAAAAGCGATTGACTGGCATACGCCCCTAACGACTCTCCTGCAAGCAATAGTTTAGGGCGTTTATCAATCGGCATTTGCTCAAGACGTTGTTTGACGGCATTTATCAACTCGCTATTGGCAAACGTGGCAAGCTCACCATTCAACAAAAACGAAAATTGACTGGGTAAATACGAGTATTGAATCGCCACCGTTGCCACATCGCCTTGGGTCAAATACTCAACCGCCTGACTGCTGTACTCTTCAATCCAGCCCCGTCCTGTAGCCCCTTGTATCACGATATAGCGGCGGGTAAACGCCTGCGTTCTATCCATCTCATCAAGGGCGGTCTGCACCATTTTTTCTAA
Source organism: Moraxella sp. K23 (assembly GCF_041154765.1). Classification (NCBI taxonomy): domain Bacteria; kingdom Pseudomonadati; phylum Pseudomonadota; class Gammaproteobacteria; order Moraxellales; family Moraxellaceae; genus Moraxella; species Moraxella sp. K23. The sequence continues at coordinate 12,228 of NZ_AP031596.1, read as the reverse complement.
CAACGCTTTATCAGGTTCTTGACGATTCAAACCAACGAATACCCGAATCGGCTCTTTGGCAGGCAATCCTGTCAGCAAGCTAATATCCTTCTGCGACGCCCCAAGCGAGACAAAGCGTTGTCCAAAATGCCCCAACTCCTGCCACTGTTGGGCAGGTTTTTCTTTATTACTATGCCCCGTTTGCCCACTATCAAACCCTGATTTATACCGTGAGAATGGGGCTGATAGGGTATCGGGTTCAGAGGTATCAAGCTGCATGGCACTATAGGCGACTTTCTCGACAACTTTGTGCCAGATATAATCTCGACTTAACGTAACCAATCCGACAATCAGTAGTAAAAAAGCCCCTGCTTTCATACTCATTTTTGTGGTAGTAGAAAACTGTGGAAAGCCACGTTCTACCCCCATCAACACCAATTGCTTTATCAAGCGAGCGATAAACACCACCAACCCCCAAAGCAATAGACTTAAGAGCATAGCCCCGCTGACATTAAGCAATGACGGCGGTGTTATCTGGACCTGTTGGGCAATCTTGGCAGTAATCTGGTAATGATAAAAAGCAAAACCAATCGCACCTAAAAATCCTAATACCATCGTCATTATTGGTAAGATATTTAGGTGGTTGATAGCTGATTGATGATTGGAGTTTTTTAATAAACGCTGTAACCAATACCCTATAAGACCCAACAGCATTCCAAACGCATAACCAACGATAGCGTTAATGCCACCACTGATTGCCTGCAACCACCAGACCCGTGGCAACAACATTGGTACATAGGACACATATAGACAAAAAAAACCCAGCATTAACCCAACTGCTGAACTATCTTTAATCTGTCGCTGTAGCCATTGAGCGACCAAATGCGTATTATTCATCTATTTTACTCAATAAAAAAAGGGTAAGACCATTGTCCTACCCTTCATTGTAAACGATTCGACGATTAGTAACGAGTAATCAACGCAATCGGCTCCTTTTCATCCATTTGCTCAGTGGGTACAAATACCACCTCACCACCTTTATGGCTAACCAATTCAATGATTTCACTAACCGCATCATCGGTTACACCCTCAGCAGTAGCATCATCTTGGACTTGTAGGGTCTGTGCTTTCTCATCAATCTTCGCAGGCACACTATGACCTTGACGAACCAATAGCGTTACCGCATTGCCTTCAAACGCCGAGCGATAGATTTGTTGCAAATCAGTACGCACCATCTTTTCATTACGAGCTTTTTCAAGGTCGCCTTTGGCAGTTTCGTAACGAGTCTGACGCTTTTGCTCAACGATGTCTTGAACGCCAGCAATAATGTCCTCTGGCTTGCTGTCGTTCAGATATGTTAAATTATCGACTTTACCAATAATCATATCAGGGCGGTCGCACACTTTTTCATAAAAACCAATATTGTGGCTATCACCCACCAAAATCACAGGTAGTGGTGATTTGTTATAAAGCTCTTGCAAGCTTTTATCAACACGGTTAAAGAACTCTTTTAAGTACATATCATCGTCTGATGAGCCTGTACGGTCTGCTTTACTGTTGTTGGGTAGCGTTGAGTTGTTAATAGGGAAGGTCAACTCGCTCATTGTTTGTTGACGTTCGCTACCGCCTTTAATTTCTTTAACCAGACGATTATTCACGCCTTCAATCAGACGGGCTTTTTCAGGCGTAACTACCAACACATAATAGCCAACCCCTTCTGATAAGTTACGCATGAGGTCACGGGTCGCAAACTTTTCACCAATGATGACTCGCTCAGCGGCATCAAAGGGCAAACGCACCACTTGAGCAGATTCAGGCGTGGCAAACACAGCCAGCGTATCTAAGTTATAGTTATGGTCAAGCTCATCGGTTTGGGCATGGATTTTTTCCATCACACTTGCAGCAACACGCTTGTCGTATTCATTGGTGACACGTTCTTCGACGATTTTAAGTTGGTTTTTTAGGGCAATTGCGTCTTGCTCATTGTCTGGGAAAGTACGGTGGGTCGGAATAAATACGCTAACCGCTGGATTACCTGTTTGCCCACGCAATGTTTTAAAAGTTTCTTCTAAATTGATGTTATTCATGTGTAACTCCCATTTTAAAATTAAATATCAAAAACAAAAAATAATAAGAAAATATATTTCTAAATATAGCAAAATATAGAATTTATTTTTCATATTTAAGCTAAAATTTGATTATATCAATCATAATAAGAATTAAAAGTAAAATATTGTATCGCTTATATATGGCAATGTTATAGTTAGCATCGTTTGAACAATAAAAACGAGTATTATAAAAGACGTAGATTTCAAAAGTTCTAGACTGGGATAAACGATAATGGTCTCATACCTAATCTGCCATTTATAACTAATACCAAACCCATAAACTATAGTATCATAGATACATGAATAAACTAAGATCCAAACACAGCCTAGACGAACATGACTTTGGCGAACTAGCCAAGACCGAAAGCAAAGCCAGAGCCAGAACACGCCTCTACATCCTTCACCAATACCGTATCGGTAACACCAGTGAAGCAATCGCTAACAACCTCAGCATCAACATCGAAACCGTTCGGCGTACCCGCAGACGCTATCAAGCGTTTGGATTAGACAGCCTGTATGACAAACCAAGAAGTGGCAGAAATAGCAAGCTTGCACCCGAGCACATAGACAGCTTTAAACAACTAATAGTTGACACCCAAGCAAAACGCGGTGGTGGTAGGCTCACAGGACAAGATATCCAAAAGCTTGCTTACGAGCATTACCAAGTTAATTACAGTGTTAATGGCATTTATGAACTGCTAGCTCGAATGGGTATGACATGGATCAGTGCCAGAAGCCAGCATCCGCAGGCGGATATTAATGCCCAAGAAGCCTTTAAAAAAACTTCATCGAGCAGGTAACCGCCATACTGCCCGAAGGTACCGACTTAAGCAATGTTGACATCTGGTTTCAAGATGAAACCCGCATTGGTCAGCAAGGTTCAATCACCCGAGTATGGCATTACCGTGGTAAAAGACCAAGAGTAGTGCGTCAACAGCAATTTATTTCTACCTACCTTTACGGGGCAGTGTGTCCTACGACAGGACAATGTGTAGGGCTCGTTATGCCTTATGCCAATGGCGAGTGTATGAAGCGACATTTAAAAGAAATCAGCCAAGCTGTACCCAAAGGTCGCCATGCGGTTGTGGTCATGGATGGGGCAGTATGGCATAAAGATCGCTATAATTTACCAAACCTGACTATCTTGAAACTGCCACCTTATTCGCCTGAGTTAAACCCGATTGAACAGGTTTGGCAATATATTAAGCAACATTGGTTATCCAATCGCTGTTTCGATAGTTATGAAACTATCGTCGATGCCGCCTGCCAAGCTTGGTGTAACTTTGCTAAACAGGTGGAGACGATCAAGTCCCTGACTGCTCGAAAGTGGGCAATACTTTAATTATTGGGTTTGGTATAACTTAATGTCTAGAAACAAAATTTTGGGTCAAAGGGTAGATATAAATGCACTCACAAACGTGGCCTTGGCTTATCCGAAAGCGGCTAGACTGCTATAGTCTTCGAAGACAGAAAGTGCTACGGCGTTAGGCTCACTCACAGTACTATTTGTACAGTTTCGTTCGCCTGCCTTGTATCACTTTTATGTTTCTGTGACTATATTTCCCTAATTCTTTGCTGATATGTAAGCATCCGACCAACCCCTATTGCATTTTCCAAACATGAGGCAGGAGCTCATCAATATCCTTATCTTTATGGGTAGGCAGACGTTTAAGCACATCAGACAAGTAGGCATAAACATCCAACCCATTCAAACGAGCTGACTGGATAAGCGACATAATCACCGCAGCACGCTGCCCACTTTTAAGCGATCCTGCGAATAACCAATTCTTACGCCCGAGCGCCCAAGGACGCATCTGATTCTCCGCCCAATTATTATCAATCGGCAAACTGCCATCCTCAAGATAACGTGTCAGAGCTTGCCACCGTTTTAAGCAATACTCGATTGCTTTGGTAATACTTGCGTTCTTGGTTGTGCCTAACCTTTTTTCCTGTAACCAACGATATAACGCTTTGGCAATCGGTTTTGCGTGTTGTTGCCTGATGGCAACTACCGTTGTAGCGACTCTAGGGCTTGGCGTCTCATTTTTCTCAAATAACGCATCAATCTGGCATTCAACCGCATACAGCTTTTGAAATAATGCCAACGCTTCATGAGCCACCAAACTCTGACCCTTGATATGAAGCTCATGGAATTTACGTCTGGCATGAGCCATACAGCCGACTTCGATAACCGCTTGCTTTTGATTAAACAAGCACTTATAGCCATTGTAATCATCGCAAATGAGCTGACCCTGCCACTTATCTAAAAAGGCTTTGGGGTGTTCATTTCGCCTACTTTCGGCAAAGTCATACACCACGGCTTTAAAACCACCATAGCTTTGACAATGTTGTGGGGTCAGATACGCCCAAACATAGCCTTGCTTTAACTTACCCTTATTGTTATTAAACTTTAAAATATTGACAGGGGTTTCATCGGCATGCAGAATCGGTTGGGTTAATAGTAATTCATGCAAGCGTTTCACCAGTGGCTCAAGGGCAACACCACAGCGTCCTACCCAGTCTGCCATTGTTGAGTCGGATAAATGCACGCCACTTCGCCCATAGATTAGGCTTTGACGGTATAGTGGCTGATGATCAGCAAATTTGCTAATGATGATGTGGGCTAGTAGCTCAGCGGTGGCAATGCTTTTAACGATGACCCCCGCAGGGACTTTGGCTTGAATTAGGCGGTGATTTTGGTTTTGGGTGTCGTCAATTGGCTGTTTGCTAAAAGATTGACGTTGGCAATGCTGACAAGCGTATTTGCGATAGATGTGGCGTTCACGGTAAAAGCAAGCAGGGATAAGTCCGAGTTTGTCTTGTACGTCTTCGCCAATTTGTTTCATTTGACAGCCACAACCACAAGTGATTGATTCAGGCTCATGAATGATGGTTCGGACTTCTAGGTTATCAGGGATGACAATACGCCGCTCGCGTTTGGGTTTCGCTGGTTTGTTGTCATCTGAGTTTGTGTCGGTTTGCTTACTTTCACTTTGGGTGATAAGCATTTGGCTATCTGTATTGACCGATTCGTTTGTCGACGCAGCATGGCTGTCGTTATCAAGCTCGGCTTGAGCATTGTCTTTAATTTGTTCAAGGGCAGATAGGTCTTCTAGAGCAGATTCTTTGCCCAAATGGTCTTGTTTGGGCGTTAATGCTTCGTTCTTTTGTCCAAATAGTTGGTGAATGAGCAGTTTTTGTTTTTCGATGAGATGTTCGATTTGAACCTGATAGGCTTTAAGCTGTTTTTCGTATTGTTGCTGCTGCTCTCGTAGACGCTGTTGATACGCATCTTGCTGCTGTTTTTGTTGTTGTTCAAGCAGGGCTATTTTAGCCAATAGTTCAGCGTAGCTAGGGTTGGTTAGGTCGGTTGGGCTGTGATCGGTCATGGCGCTATGTTGCCATAATCACTATAGCTTGTCAGCGAGTTGGTTGTGATAGTGGGAATTTTTTAATGTTATGATTCAGATGACGGGGGTGAGTATCTCTTTGCCTAAGTTGTGCCAAGCTAATCCGCTGATAAGGGCGTTAAATTGTTGTTGATTGATGGCAAACCCTGTGTTTTGGTTGGATTGGCTGTGATGTCGCATGAGACGTTCACTGAGTCCATGAAATTTGCTGTCATCTAGAGTTCGGCTACACAGCCAAACGCCTAGTCCGTCATGAATGAGCACTTTTAGCCGTGTGCCTGTTTTGTTGTAAAATAGGTAGGCACAGTGCGGTTTGATACCATGGTGTTTTTCTAGAATAAAGGCGAGTAGTTTGTTGCTGCCACTTCGCATGTCCATGGCTGTCGTGGATAGCCAGATTTGGTTGATTTGTATCATTGTAAGCCCCGTAGCAGTTCAATAAGGCTATGGGTGTCAATTTGAGCAATGCTTAATGTTATTGGCGTCCCGTTATGCTTAGGAATTTGAAGCTGTATGCCTGTGAGGGTTGGGGCGAAGGCAGTTGCTTGCGGTGTTATTTCGTGCTTGGTTTTATGTTGCAGGATAACGGGTAAGAAAGCAGGCTCAGACCCATGATCAATGAGATTGGTTTCGATATTTGAGCTGGCTAATGGTTGAGATAAGGTTGCTGCGATTTTCTCGTCTCTGACAGATTTTATCCATTTCTGTAGTAAATTTGGGTTGATGCCGTGTCCTTGAGCTAGGCTAGCAATCGAGCGTTTGCCTGTTAAGGCTTGTTCTACGAGATAGGCCTTGAGTTCTTTGCTGTATGTCCGTCGTTTTGGTTTGGTTGTGTTTGTCTGTGCCATTTTAGTGCCCACTTAAAAATAAGTGGGCACTATCTCGTATTTTTTAGAATGGTGGTAGATGGGATGGTCGGATGCTTACGCTGATATCGAATAAGGTAGAGTGTAAAAAAACAAGCCACACTTTAACCAGGGGTTATCTGAGAATTCGGGTCATATTGCACGCTAAGGAATTTTGTCGAGTATTATACCATTATAGATTCGCGTGATAATAGAACTAGCCTACGGAAAACAGATGTTTTCATAGAGTTTCTTATTTTCTTAAGTTTATGCCTATTTTTGTAAATTAACCTATCTATAAATCAGCGTTCAACACATCTTTAAACAGAGCTTATAAGAAACTTTCGATTACACTCACTAAAAGGTGTTTAATAGAAGGGCTCAAGTACTATGCAAAATGAGCAATCTCATCAATTAACTCAGGTTTTTTGCCTAATAATTTAAGTAAGACTTGCGCTGAGCCACTCGGTTTACGCTGACCTTGCTCCCAAGATTTTAACGTATTGACAGAAATACCTAAGGCTTTGGCAAATTGACTTTGCGATAAACCTGCTTTACGGCGGACTTGAGCCGTATCTGATATTTCTGTCGTACGTGCAAAGATACCTGCTTTGGTTTGGTTTAATGCTTCAATCAAATTGTCTCGCTCTGCTATCAAATCAGGTTCATCATCAATAATCGCTTGAACCGCTGCTTCAACATCGAAGTCTTTAGGAAAATTCGTTTTCATCAGTTATCCTTTTAGCTTTTGAAGCTCACTTGCCAAAATATTTTCTTGTTCATTTTTTGCATAGAAGTAAGACATCACAATCAGTCCATCTTCTAATACGTTGAAGTAAATGAGACGAACGCCACCACGCTTACCCATACCTGCCCGAGACCACCGTACTTTGCGAAAACCGCCACTTTTAAGAATCACATCACCAATAAATGGATCACTAGCTATCTGAGTAAAACACTCAAGCCTTTCTTCCGTTGTCCAAAACTTATCAGCTTGCTTTTTAAACGTTTCAGTTTCTACGATAGTGTACATAGTTTCATAATTCTAGGACTTACGCAAAGACGACCGAAGGCGAGCGTAACTGCTCACGCAAATAATCACTGAGTAAACCCCTTTTAACCTGATATAAAGATTGTTTTAACCGTTTAGCCTGTCTGGCTAACTGCAGCCAAACCAGCATACAATAACAAATATGATTCCGCTGAATACGAGCCTTACGACACTGATTAGCTTCAATACCAGTGAGTTGTTTAAGTTCTCGGTGAAACTGCTCAATCTTCCAGCGGATGGCACACACCAATCGTGTGCCATCTGATGAATCCTGAGTGGTGTCGTTGGTGACAATCCAGTCCGTCCTGATATAAAGATTGTTTTAACCGTTTAGCCTGTCTGGCTAACTGCAGCCAAACCAGCATACAACAACAAATATGATTCCGCTGAATACGAGCCTTACGACACTGATTAGCTTCAATACCAGTGAGTTGTTTAAGTTCTCGGTGAAACTGCTCAATCTTCCAGCGGATGGCACACACCAATCGTGTGCCATCTGATGAATCCTGAGTGGTGTCGTTGGTGACAATCCAGTCCGTGCGGTTTTCATTAACCACTACTCGGAACAGTTGCACTTTGTAATCTTTAGGAAAGGCATGTATTTTAATCAGTTTGCCATTTTGTTGCTCTTGGTCAGTCCAAGTTAATTCGTTGACTGCTTTGTAAGGGTTTACTCCTTTTGAATCATCGACTTTGCGATTGGATTTTAAAGGACAATAATAGATTTTTTGTAAGTTATCAATATACAGCATGATGTCTTTGGTGGCATACCATGTATCCATGAGCACATATTTGAATTTAATTTGTTTGTGTTCAATACTGTGCTGTAGCATGTCTTTTAGATGGTCAAGTTTGCTTTTGCCATCGGTGGTTTTGTCATAAATACGGTAATCAATGAGCCAGTATTGTTCGGTCTTAGGATTGACATAGATACAGTTAACGATGCAGATGCCTTTAATAATGCGATGGGCGTTGCCACTGTATTGGCGATTAACCAATTCGATTTTGTGACTATGATTTTTATCGAGTATGCTGTCATCAAAGATAAGATAGCCATCGTCGTCTAATACGATGTCGTCTTTGACTTTTTCCCATACGAGCTTGGGTTTTAGTTTGTCATGACGTAGGTATCGATTGATGCGGTCATGACTAATTGATTCAGGATGATGTTCTGCGTAGTTGGTAAGGGTGTAATTGGTTTGGCTTACCAGTAAATATTGACAGTAGTCTAAGCGGGTGATAGCTTTTTTCTTCATCTCTTTATGCTACTATATTTTTATCCGCTTTCGCAAAATTTTATGCTTTTTGCGTAAGTCCTAAATTCATAAAATACAGTCTTAATTATAATACTTTGCATTACATTGTCAATAAGCCTTCATATTCATGATTTTGACTGGATTGCTCTTCAACGTTTTAGTTAGTGCTGATATTCATCAAATCAACTCCCGCTTTTTTAAGCTCCCCTTTCGCCGTCACATAGTGATACAGCGTACTACTGGGAATATCACCAAGTTCTTTACAAATCGCTGGAATGCTTTTGGTTTGGTCTTGCATGAGATATTGAGCATACTGCAATTTCTCAGTGGTCATAATTCTAGGTCGTCCACCTTTTCGACCACGGGCACGAGCAGCAGCAATCCCCTCTTTCACCCGCTGGCGAATAATATTGCGTTCCATCTCAGCAAAGGCTGCTTGAATCTGTAAAAATGCCCGACCAGCAGGTGTTGTCGTATCCATCGGTGAATTAATGGCTTTAAAACCAATCTCTTTTTCAGCGAGTTCATCAATCAGTTTGATTAAGTCACTGGCTAATCGCCCTAGCCTATCCAAATCCAAAACGACTAACACATCACCCTTTCTTAAATAATTAAGACAATCATCCAAGCCTTTACGTTGGGAATTACTGCCCGATGCTTTGTCTTCAAAAATTCGCTCACAGCCGATTTCTTTTAACGCATCAATTTGACGGTCAAGCAACTGTTTCCCTTCAGAAGTTGAGACTCGAGCATAACCGATTAAACTCATGGTAAAATTCTCACGATAAATGATAATTTCGATATATTATCATATTTAGATTTATTTGATTTTATCGTGAAATTAAGTTAATAAAAAAGAGCCGAATTAGCTCTAATTTACAAAATCACGAAAAACAATTATTTTAACTATCAGCGTCAGCGCTTAGCTCATAGCTTTGACTACGCCCAGATTCCGCAGATTTAACCAGTACGCCCTTATCGACCAAATCATTAATATCTCTCAGTGCTGTATCTGCTGATGTTTTGGTCATCATTGCCCATTTCTTGGTGGTCAATTTACCAAAGAAGTCGCCCCATAATCGATTAATCATCATCACTTGGCGTTCATTAAACGTTGTATTCCGATGACGATGCCAAAATTGGGCTTTATCAACCGTTCTTTGGGTACGAGTGAGTGCCATCGTTAAAGCCTGTCCTAGCGTTTGTAAAAACCAAACTAACCAGTCTGTCACTGACGTTAAGCCTTTTTGAGTGGATTCCAAAATCTTATAATACTCTGACCGAGTTGCTAAAATTTGCGCTGACATACTATAGAAACGCCTGGCACTGCCATCGCTTTTAGCGAGCATACGCTCGGTAATCGCCCGAGTTAAACGCCCATTGCCATCTTCAAAGGGGTGCAGGGTCACAAACCATAAATGTGCAATACCGGCTTTTAAGGTTAAATCTAAATCTGATTGCTCCTCATTATACCAAGCAATAAATTTAGCCAATTCATCTGGCAATAGTTGTGCTGCTGGTGCTTCAAAATGCACTTTAGTGCGACCATAGCCTCCTGATACCACTTGCATGGCACCTGTACGATCATCTCGAAGTCTGCCCGCTTGTATTTTATATAGCCCACTAAAACCCGTGGGAAATAACGCCCGATGCCAAGCAAAGATTTCATCGAGCGTCAGTGGTTGGTTAAAATAAAAACTGGCTCTTAACATCATCTCCACAATAGCATCGATTTCTCGAGTGGGTGTTACCAGGGTATCCGGGTTGTATAGGTGTTCAATACCTAAATGCCGAGCAACCGATGAGCGTACCTGCTCATTATTGAGTATCTCCCCTTCTATCTCAGACGTTTTAATCACTTCAAGCGTCACAGCGTCCAATTGGGCTTCAAGCGGCAACTCAAAACCCAAGCTTTGCATTTGACCAAGTAGTTTACCTTGTAATAGACGCACATTAGCGACCAATGGTAATAACTGATTATTATCAATTTGCCAATCGGTCCAATTAGGATAGTCGTGAATGTATTTTTTATACAGCATTTATAAATAGCAATAAAAAGTAGATGCGGTAATTATAGCAAACAATCACCGCAAAATATGCAGAGAATATCTATTTTATATTAGTTGATTTTTGTTTATTCATCAGATTCCAACAACCAATCCACAATATAAATCAGTGGAATACCGTCAATTTGGCGACGCTCATCATATTTTCCTGTAATAACTATCTTTTTATGATTATCTCGAATATGTAATAAATTATCCGTTTCATGGGTATTCTCTGGGATTTGATAAGTCACTTGCACATATAGCAATTCATCTGCCCTGCGAGCCACAAAATCAATTTCTTTACTGTCTAAACGACCCACATCTAAGGTATAGCCCCGTCTTAATAGCTCCAAAAATACAATATTTTCCAACCGATTGGCATAATTTGCCTCTTTTTTACCAATTGCATGACGCCTTAAGCCATTATCGACAATAAAGTACTTAGCATTCGTCTTAAGATACCCCTTACCTCGAATATCATATTGCTGCACCTTATAGAACAAAAACGCATTTTCTAATAACTCAAGATATTTATTAATGGTATGATTCGAGGTTGGCACTCGCTCACTGGTCAATGTGTTACTAATTTTGCTTGGATTAACTAACTGCCCGACATTATCAGCTAAAAATAAAATGACGCTTTTTAAAATATGGGTATCTTTCACCCCTGCCCGATGCGCAATATCATTGAGCACAATCGAATCAAAAATTCCTGATAAAATAGTATCCTTCAAAGGCTCATCTGCCATAACAACACTGGGAAACCCGCCGTATTGTTCATACTCAAGATAATATTTATCAACCAACCTAGAATCCACAGGTACTTGCTTAGCTAACAGATACTCTCTAAAGGACAAGGGATAAATCTTAATCGCCACATAACGACCGCTTAATAAAGTCGCCAATTCCCCAGAGAGTAAATTCGCATTAGAGCCTGTAATCACAATATCAGTGTTAAAGCTAACTCGGACGGCATTAATAATTTTTTGCCAACCGTCTACAAATTGGATTTCATCAAATAACAAATAAACCTTATTTTCACTGCCTTTAAGTTTCTCATTGATTAATTGGCTAAAATCATCCGCATTTTTGACCCACTGGTAATCAAAACTCTCAAAATTCAGATAAATAATATTTTCTGCACTAATTTGTTGAGACAGCAAATAATCTCGATATTGCATCAATAAAACAGATTTGCCAGAACGGCGAACCCCGGTTATCACTTTTATAAAATCTGAATCTTTAAATTGAATCAGTTGCTGTAAATATTTTTCTCGAGAAATCATTCATTATCCAATTTAGTATTTTATTTCCAATTTTAGCAAAATTAACAAAATATTGGAAACTAATTTCCAATTAATTCTATAAATTCTAATTAATGGAAAATAAAAGCATTCTTTTAGAAAAATATACATTATTTGAAGCGTATTTCATTTTATCTAGTTTTTACAGATTTTTTAGAATAAATAATCAATTTATTACCAAAGAACAAACTCATAAATAAATGTTATAGATTTTATTCAAATGTCAA